>JBJOJH010000192.1:0-5220 GCA_046046715.1 Pseudomonadota bacterium
GTTTCGGCGTGTGCCACAGCGGCCTTGATGGAGCCGAGGTCGGTCACATCCAGTTCCACCACATGGGCATCTCCCCCTTCGGCGTCGATCTGGGCCCTTAACTCCTTGAGTTTGTCCACCCGTCGGCTGGCCAGAACCACGGCCGCACCGGCGCGCGACAAGGTGCGCGCAAACTGGGCGCCCAGCCCACCGGATGCCCCGGTGACCAGGGCGACGCGGCCAGAAAGATCGATGCTGTAGCTCATTGCTCACTCCAATACGTGTGTTGGGCAGGCCGTCGGTAAACCATGGCCGGCAGACGCCTGCGGGCAATCATTATGAAGTGAGGGAGCAAGAAAAAAGTACGGGTAGTAAGCGAACCGCCTCCCGTCGGGACACCCGTCACCAGCGGGGTGGGCGTTTCTCCAGAAAGGCCTCAAACCCATCCCGGGCGCTAGGCTCGAGCATGTTGCAGGCCATGGTGTGGCCCGCCAGCTCATAGGCCGCAGCAGGGCCCAACTCCAGTTGCCGGTAAAACAGGGCTTTGCCCATGCGAACTGCGGGCTCGGGCTTGGCCACGATGCTGGCACACACCTCCAGCACCGCCGCCGCCAATTGATCTGCCGGCACAAGCCGGTTCACCAGCCCCCGGTTCACCGCTGTTTCTGCATCGATGAAGTCGCCCGTCAGCAGCATTTCCATGGCCTGCTTGCGATGCATATTGCGACTCAGCGCCACGCTGGGGGTGGCGCAAAACAGGCCATGCCGGATGCCCGACACCGCAAACTGCGCCGTCTCGGCCGCCACTGCCAAATCGCACACGGCCACCAACTGGCAGCCTGCCGCAGTGGCCATGCCTTGCACCTGCGCCACCACCGGCTGCGGCAGGTTCTGAATCGCCAACATCAGCCGGCTGCACTGTGCAAACAGAGCCTGGTAGGCCGCCAGGTCGTTCAAGGCCAGCATCTCACGCAGATCGTGACCGGCGCAAAAAGCCTTGCCCCTCGCCGCCAGCACCACCACCCGGCAACCGGGAGCCTGGCTCGCATCGACCAGCGCGGCATGCAAGGCGCTCATCATGTCGCTGGACAAAGCATTGAAGTTGCCTGCCCGGCTCAGCGTCAGTCGCCAGACCCCCGGGGCGGGATGATCCAACTCGACCCAGGGGCTGGGTTCGGTGGTCGTTTGAGGTGTGGTCATGTCAATGTATTCCCCAGGTTCAAGTGGTTCAAACGATGGCGCTAGCCGACTTGACCTGCTCACGCAGCACAAACTTCTGGATCTTGCCGGTGGAGGTTTTGGGCAAGGTGCCGAACATCACGCGCTTGGGCACCTTGAAGCGGGCCAACAGATTGCGACAGAACTCGATTACGTCGGCCTCCGTCGCAGTGGCGCCAGGTTTCAGCTCGACAAATGCGCAGGGCACCTCACCCCACTTGGCGTCAGGTGTGGCCACCACGGCAGCCAGCATCACCGCCGGGTGACGGTGCAGCGCGTCCTCGACTTCGATAGACGAAATGTTTTCGCCGCCGGAGATGATGATGTCCTTGCTGCGATCCTTGATCTTGACGTAGCCGTCGGGGTGCATGACTGCCAGGTCACCGGTGTGGAACCATCCGCCCGCAAAGGCTTCTTCGGTCGCCGTAGGGTTCTTGAGATAACCCTTCATCACCACGTTGCCGCGGAAGAAGATCTCACCCATGGTCTCGCCGTCTGCGGGCACGGGCTGCATGGTTTCGGGGTCGAGCACGGTCACGGCCTGTTGCAGCGGGTATGGCACACCCTGGCGCCCATTCAGGCTGGCGCGTTCCTCGGCCGACAATTGGGCCCAGCTATCCTGCTTGGCACACACGGCCGCCGGGCCATACACCTCGGTCAGGCCGTAAACGTGGGTCAGCTCAATACCAGCAGCCTCGCAACCTTCGATCACGGCAGCCGGTGGCGCTGCACCGGCGATCAAACCGTTGACCTTGTGGTTGATGCCCTCACGCAACGAGGCAGGGGCGTTGATCAACATGCTGTAAACGATGGGCGCCCCGCACAGATGGGTGATGTGGTGCTCGCGAATCAGCGGGAAGATCAGGGCCGGGTCCACCCGGCGCAAACACACGCTGGTGCCGGCAATCAGGGCCATGGTCCAGGGGAAGCACCAGCCATTGCAGTGAAACATGGGCAGGGTCCACAGGTAGGTGGCATGGTGCGGCAGCTGCCAGGAGATCACATTGCTGGCGGCATTGAGGTAGGCGCCGCGGTGGTGCGTCACCACGCCCTTGGGATTGCCGGTGGTACCCGAGGTGTAGTTCAGGGCAATCGCATCCCACTCGTCGGCCGGCAACTGCCAGGCAAACGCCGGGTCACCCTGGGCCAGAAAGGCCTCATAGCCGATGTCTCCCAGGTACTTGCCAGCGGGAGCCTCATCGTCTTCCACCTCGATCACATGCGGGCGGCGGGCTCCGCACATGGCCAGCGCTTTTTCGATAACCGGGGCAAACTCTCGGTCGGTCAGCAAGACCTTGGCCTCGCCGTGCTGCAACATGAAGGAGATCGCCTCGGCATCGAGCCGGGTGTTCAGGGTGTTGAGCACCGCCCCCGTCATGGGCACAGCAAAGTGCGACTCGAACATCGCGGGCACATTGGGCAGCATCACCGCCACCGTGTCCCCCGCTCCCACGCCACGCGACACCAGAGCGCTGGCCAGGCGGCGGCAACGTTCGTAGGTTTGCGCCCAGCTTTGGCGACGCTGGCCATACACCAGAGCGCAGCGCTCGGGGTACACCAGGGCGGCTCTCTCGATGTAGCTCAGGGGTGACAGGGCCACAAAGTTGGCCGCGTTTTTCTCCAGGCCAGATTGGTAAGGATTCATGGTTTTACGTGCCTCTCCAGTTGAACAGATGGACCCGGGACGAGCTGTGTGTGGATAGCTGGGACCGCAAAAGTCCATTTTGCAGGAGTCTGACACAGGGCTCAAACATCGAGCTGCCCGGCACCACCGCAGGGCTCAAGACAAATGCCGAGCTGAAATCTGCGCAAACTTGATCGACAATCCTGCCCACCTCAAAAAAGGAAGCACCTCATGAGCCCAGAAGACATCCTGACCCAATACGGCCCGCGTGAAGCCATGGAATATGACGTGGTGGTGGTGGGTGGTGGCCCTGGCGGCCTGGCCACGGCCATCCGTGTCAAGCAACTGGCAGCAGCCCAGGGCAGCGATATCTCGGTGGTGGTGCTGGAGAAAGGCTCAGAGCCGGGAGCGCACATTTTGTCGGGTGCCATCATGGACCCACGTGCCTTGACAGAGCTGTTTCCCGACTGGAATGCCATGGGTGCCCCACTCAACCAGCCCGTCACCGACGACGCCATGGTGTTTTTAGGCGAAAAATCGGCGTTTCGCACGCCCAGCTTTCTGCTGCCGCAGTGCTTTCAAAACCACGGCAACTACATCGTCAGCCTGGGCAACGTGACACGCTGGCTGGCCCAGCAGGCCGAGAACCTGGGGGTGGAGATTTTTCCGGGTTTCGCCGCAGCCGAGGTGCTGTTCAACGACGACGGATCTGTCAAGGGCGTGGCCACCGGCAACATGGGTGTCGGCAAGGACGGCGAACCCACTGAAAATTTCCAGATCGGCATGGAGCTGCACGGCAAGTACACCATCTTTGCCGAAGGTGCACGCGGCCACCTGGGCAAACAGCTCATTGCCAAATACAAACTCGACGAAGGCAAAGATCCCCAGGCCTACGGCATTGGCATCAAGGAGTTGTGGGAAATCGATCCGGCCCGGCATCAACCTGGCTTTGTGATGCACACCGCTGGTTGGCCGATGGACAGCAGCACCTATGGCGGCTCATTCCTGTACCACCTGGAAGACAACAAGATCGCTCTGGGTTTTATCACTGGCCTGGACTACGCCAACCCCTACCTGAGCCCCTTCGAGGAATTCCAGCGCTGGAAAACCCATCCCAACATCCGCTGGTACCTGGAGGGCGAAGACCAGGGCCTGAAACCTGCCAAGCGCCTGGCCTATGGCGCGCGCGCCATCACTGCCGGCGGCCTGTTGTCCCTGCCCAAAACAGTGTTCCCAGGTGGCGCGCTGGTGGGCTGCGATGCCGGCTTTTTGAATGTGAGCCGCATCAAGGGCAGCCATGCTGCCATCAAGACTGGCATGCTGGCCGCCGAAGCAGCGGTTGAGGCGTTGAGCCAGGGCCGCCAGCACGACGAGCTGAGCGCCTACCCCGCCGCCTTTGAAGCCAGCTGGCTACATGCCGAGCTGAACAAGAGCCGCAACTTCAAGACCTGGTTCAAGAAGGGCCTGACCGTGGGCACCATCATGAGCGGCATCGAGCAGTTTGTGCTGAAGGGCTACATCCCCTGGACCGTGCACCGCGACAAGCCCGATCACGCCTACCTGAAGCCCGCTGCCGAATGCCAGCCCATCGTCTATCCCAAGCCCGATGGCAAGCTGACCTTTGACCGCCTGAGCAGCGTGTTCATCAGCAACACCAACCACGAGGAACATCAGCCCGCGCACCTCACGCTCAAGGACGCCAGCGTGCCGGTCAACATCAACCTGGCCAAGTACGCCGGCCCCGAGGCCCGCTACTGCCCGGCGGGGGTGTACGAGTACGTCAAAACCGAAAACAACATGGACCGCCTGCAGATCAACGCGCAAAACTGCGTGCACTGCAAGACCTGCGATATCAAGGACCCCACCCAAAACATCGTCTGGGTCACGCCCGAAGGCGGTGGCGGTCCTAATTACGGCAGCATGTGACACCCCCTGCAGCAGCGCCGTGGGCAGGCTGGCCGACTGGCGCGATTTCGGAGCCGTAGGCTCTCGAGCGCCGGGCGGTCAGGCTGCCCTCGGCGCGGGATACGTTCACAGGTGCTGGATAGCCCATAAAGGCAAGTTGTTGACTTTATGGGCACATGAGACATCGCCGTAGCAAAACACGCCTGTGAAACAATCTGCGACCGCTTCACTTTGCGACTTCGCCACTTGCCATGAACGCCTGTTTGTCACACCAGCCCCAGCGTTTGCAGCTTTTTCTGGACCAGCTCGACCGCCTGATCAACCGGGGACTGGACGAGCCAGCGGTGCTCGAGGCCGGGACAAAGTTGCTGTCCGATCTGGTGGCGGTGGACGATTGGCTGCATCCGGATTGGGCGCAAGACGACCCGGTGCGTTACCAGCAGCACCTGATTTATGCCGACCCACATGACCGCTACAGCGTGGTGAGTTTTGTC
>JBJOJH010000193.1:0-6442 GCA_046046715.1 Pseudomonadota bacterium
GTTCGGTCGATGTGGGCCGTGACACCATCGTTAAGTCCACAGGCTTGCGCGAGTCAGCCATGCTGACAGAAGATGAAAACATCCTTGAAATCAAATTTGCCGTGCAATACCGTTTGACAGATGCACGCGCTTATTTGTTTGAAACCAAGAACCCCACGGACACCGTGGTGCAAGCTGCAGAAACAGCCGTGCGCGAAGTGGTGGGCAAGATGAAGATGGACGCTGCCATGTCCGACGAGCGTGACCAAATTGGTCCACGCATTCGCACCATCATGCAAGCCATTCTTGACCAATACAAAGTCGGTGTCGAAGTGGTGGGCATCAACTTGCAACAAGGTGGCGTGCGCCCCCCAGAGCAAGTACAAGCTGCGTTTGACGACGTGCTCAAAGCGGGTCAAGAACGCGAACGCGCCAAAAACGAAGCCGAAGCCTATGCCAACGACGTAGTGCCACGTGCTGTGGGTGCTGCCTCTCGTTTGAAGCAAGAAGCCGATGGCTACAAAGCCCGCATCGTGGCGCAAGCCGAGGGTGATGCCCAACGCTTCAAGTCGCTCGTGGGTGAATACCAAAAAGCCCCGCAAGTCATGCGTGACCGTTTGTACATCGACGCCATGCAACAGATTTACAGCAACACCACCAAGGTGTTGGTGGACACCAAGCAAGGCTCGAACTTGTTGTATTTACCCTTGGACAAAATCATCCAGCAAACCAATGCAGCCAATGGCACAGCACCTGCAGCGTCACCTGCTGACGCTGCGCAAAATGCCGCCAACACACCCGCTAACCCAAGCACGCCTGCTACAGATGCGCGCGCACGCGATGGCCGCGCACGCGACCGTGATGGCCGTTGATAGGGGACACGACCATGCAACAAACCAAAATCGGATTTTACCTGTCCTCTGCCATCGTGGCTTTGGCGCTGCTCAGCTCCACCCTGTTTGTGGTGGACCAACGTCAGTTTGGCGTGGTGTATTCCTTTGGCCAAATCAAGAACGTCATCACTGAGCCTGGCTTGAACATCAAGCTGCCGCCACCGTTCCAAAACGTGAGCTACATCGACAAGCGTTTGCTCACGCTGGACAACGCGGACACCGAGCCCATGCTCACCGCTGAAAAGCAGCGTGTGGTGATTGATTGGTATGCCCGTTGGCGTATCACCGACCCATCGCAATACATCCGTAACGTGGGTCTGGACGAAAACGCCGGCGCTGTGCAGCTGGCCCGTGTTGTGCGCAATGCGTTCCAAGAAGAGATCAACAAGCGTACCGTGAAAGAACTGCTCTCGCTCAAACGCGAAGAGCTGTTGAGTGACGTCAAACGCGAAGTGTTGGCCGCTGTCAAAGGCGCCAAGCCTTGGGGTGTGGACGTGATTGACGTGCGCATCACCCGAGCCGACTATGTGGATGCCATCACTGAATCGGTGTATCGCCGCATGGAGGCCGAGCGCAAGCGTGTGGCCAATGAGTTGCGCTCCACGGGTGGTGCCGAAGGCGAAAAAATTCGCGCGGATGCAGACCGCCAGCGCGAAGTGACGATCGCCAATGCCTACCGGGATGCGCAAAAAATCAAGGGTGAGGGCGATGCCGAGGCGGCCCGTATTTACGCTGAAGCCTTTGGTCGCGATCCCCAGTTCGCCCAGTTTTACCGCAGCCTGGAAGCTTACAAAACCAGCTTCAGCAAGAAGAGTGACGTGATGGTGATTGACCCGTCCAGCAGCGATTTCTTCAAGGCCTTTCGTGGTGGGGCTGCGCCTGCCGCAGCACCCGCAAGCCGGAAATAAGGCGTGAATCTGGACGACCTGTGGCTGGCACTGGCCCTCGTGATGATCATCGAGGGCCTGTTTCCCCTGCTATTTCCTAACGCCTGGCGCAGAACCTTTCAGCAATTGCTGGGTCTGCGCGACGGTCAGCTGCGCTTCTTTGGACTGTGCAGCATCGGTTTGGGTCTGATCTGCGTGCTCTGGCTGTCCTAGCGTTTCCGCTTTTTTGCCGGACCGGCGACCCAAGCCCGGTAAAATCCCGGTTTTAACAGCTCCCCCTGAATCTCATGTCCGCTTGGGTCCTGCCGGATCACATTGCCGATGTCTTGCCTTCTGAGGCTCGTCACATCGAAGAATTACGTCGAGACCTGCTGGACATGGCGCGACGCTATGGCTACGAGTTGGTCATGCCGCCCCTGCTGGAGCACCTTGAATCTCTGCTCACGGGCACGGGTGAGGCGCTGGATCTGCAGACTTTCAAGCTGGTAGACCAACTGTCGGGCCGCATGATGGGGCTGCGCGCCGACAGCACGCCGCAGGTGGCCCGTATTGACGCGCACTTGCTCAATCGACAAGGGCTGACGCGCTTGTGCTACTGCGGCCCCGTCCTTCATACGCGCCCCGACAAACCCCACGCCACCCGCGAGCCCTTGCAATTCGGTGCCGAGATCTACGGTCACTCTGGTCTGGAAGCAGACCTGGAGGTGCTGCTGCTCACCCTGGATTGTTTGCGTGTGGCGCAAGCCGATGGCCTGAGTGTGGATATGGCAGACGTGCGCATCGTTAATGCCCTGCTGGCCGGCATGGAGCTCAAGTCGGGTGCCCTGGCAGCCCTGCATGGTGCTTTGGCAGCCAAAGATGCCAGCGAGCTGGGCAGCCTGACGCGGGATTTCCCGGCGCAACATCGAGAGGCCTTGCTGGCATTGGTTCAGCTGTATGGCGATGCTTCTGTGTTGAAGGAAGCCCAGCGTGTGTTGCCTGCGCTGCCTGGTGTGAGCCTGGCTCTGGAACAACTGCAGTGGTTGGGTGCCCAGCTGGATGGCACCGCCGTAACTTACGATCTGGCGGACCTGCGCGGCTACGCCTATTACAGCGGCGTGCGCTTTGCAGTCTTCAGCCAGGGCAGCGGTGACGCCCTGGCTCGGGGAGGGCGTTACGACGAGGTGGGTGCGGTGTTTGGGCGCAAGCGCCCGGCAGTGGGCTTCAGCCTGGATATCAAGGCCCTGGTGGGTGCCGTGCCGCCGCGGCCTTTGAGGGCCGCCATACGGGCGCCCTGGAGCGAGTCGCCGCAATTGCGCGCAGCCATTGCCAATTTGAGGTCGAGGGGCGAGACCGTGGTGTGTGTCTTGCCCGGCCATGAGAGTGAAGTTGATGAGTTCCACTGTGACCGCGAGCTGATGCAGGCTGCGGGGCAATGGGTCGTGAAAGCCATTTAAGAAGCAAAAACATGAATGTGACCAAAGGACGTAACGTCGTTGTTGTAGGGACCCAGTGGGGTGACGAGGGCAAGGGCAAACTGGTGGACTGGCTGACCGAAAGCGCCCAGGGCGTGGTGCGTTTTCAAGGCGGGCACAACGCCGGCCACACCCTGGTCATCAATGGTGTCAAGACCGCCCTGCACCTGATTCCCAGCGGCATCATGCGTCCGGGTGTCAAGTGCTACATTGGCAATGGTGTGGTGCTCTCGGCGGCCAAGCTGTTTGAAGAAATCGAAGGCCTGGAAAAAGCCGGTGTCGAAGTTCGCTCTCGCCTGCGGGTGAGCGAGGCCTGCCCCTTGATCCTGCCCTTCCATGTGGCCCTGGATGTGGCTCGTGAAGCGGCTCGCGAGCAGGGCGGCTCCGAAAAGATCGGTACCACGGGACGTGGCATTGGCCCTGCCTATGAGGACAAGATCGCTCGCCGCGCGCTGCGTGTTCAAGACCTCAAGTACCCCGAGCGCTTTGCGACCAAGCTGCGTGAATTGCTCGACCTGCACAACCATGTCCTGACCTCGTACCTGGGGTCGGAAAAGTTCACTTTTGGTGACACCCTCAAGCCGTATGTGGTGGATGGGCGTGTTCAGTTTGACGCCGTGTTCAATGAGGCCATGCGTCATGCCGAGTTGCTCAAGCCGATGATGGCTGACGTCTCGCGCGAACTCAACGAGGCGCATCGCAACGGCGCAAACCTGCTGTTTGAAGGTGCCCAGGGAACCTTGCTGGATGTGGACCACGGTACCTATCCTTATGTGACATCCAGCAACTGCGTGGCCGGCAATGCGGCGGCTGGCTCGGGCGTTGGCCCGGGTTTGCTGCACTATGTTCTGGGCATCACCAAGGCGTATTGCACCCGCGTGGGAGGCGGCCCATTCCCGACCGAGCTGGATTGGGAGGTGCCTGGCACTCCCGGCTATCACATGAGCACGGTGGGTGCTGAAAAGGGCGTGACCACCGGTCGCAGCCGGCGTTGTGGCTGGTTTGATGCGGCCTTGCTCAAACGCTCGGCTCAGGTCAATGGCCTGTCCGGCCTGTGCGTGACCAAGCTCGACGTGCTGGATGGCTTGAAGGAACTGCTGCTGTGCACGGGTTACGAACTCGACGGCGAGCACATCGACATTTTGCCCATGGGGGCCGATGACATTGCGCGCTGCAAGCCTGTTTACGAAGTGATGGAAGGCTGGAGCCAAAGCACCGTGGGTGTGACCCAGTTTGACCAGCTGCCGGTGGCTGCCCGCCTGTACCTGCAGCGCATTGAACAAGTTACAGGCGTGCCTATCCACATGGTGTCGACCAGCCCGGACCGCGATCACACCATCATGATGAAGCACCCCTACCTGGCGGATTGAGTCCCCTGGCTAGATGCCATTGGCCCCAGCATCCCACTTTTCATTTCAAAAACGAGCAGGAGATCCGCCATGTTGACTGAAGACGGTAAGCACCTTTATGTGAGCTACGACGAGTACCACAACCTCATCGAAAAGCTGGCCATACAGGTGCATCAGTCGGGCTGGGAGTTCGACAACATCTTGTGTCTGGCCCGTGGCGGGATGCGGCCGGGCGACATCCTGTCACGGGTGTTCGACAAGCCTCTGGCCATCATGTCTACCAGCTCTTACCGGGCCGACGCCGGCACCGTGCAGGGCCATCTTGATATCGCGCGCTTCATCACCACCCCCAAAGGCGAGATCGCCGGCAAGGTGCTGTTGGTCGATGACCTGGCTGACTCGGGCCACACCCTGAATGCGGTGATGCACCAACTCAAGAACAACTACTCTCCCATCACCGAGCTGCGTAGTGCCGTGATCTGGACCAAGGAGCTGTCGATCTTCAAACCCGACTATTCAGTCGAATATCTGCCGACCAATCCCTGGATCCACCAGCCTTTCGAGAGCTACGACTCGATGCGTCCGGAGCAGCTGATCAAAAAGTGGAGCGTTTAAGCGCTTGATGCGGGGCCAGGACATGTCGCACCCCACCACTGGCTTGATTCACCACCCTTACGTGGCGCCCGATGGCTTTGCAGCACCACAAATGGGGGTGTACAAGGCGTCTACGGTGTACTTTCCCAATGTGGCCGCCATGCGCGACTTCGAGTGGAAAGACAAGAGCGCTTACACCTACGGTCTCCACGGCACGCCTACCACCTACACCCTGGAAGAGCGCCTGTGCACCCTGGAGGGCGGCTCGCAGTGCCTGCTGGTGCCCAGTGGTCTGGCAGCCATTGCCCATGTGGCACTCTCCCTGCTGCGCACTGGCGATGAGGTGCTGCTGCCAGACAATGCTTATGGCCCCAGCAAAGCCTTGGCCGAAGGTGAGCTTAAAGCCTGGGGCATCAGCCACCGGGTCTATGACCCCATGTCTACGCAGGATCTGGCAGACAAGATCACTTCCAAAACTCGCCTGGTCTGGGTTGAAGCTGCAGGCTCAGTCACGCTGGAATTCCCCGACTTGATCGCTTTGGTGAAGGTGTGCAAGGAGCGGGGCGTTGTGGTTGCGTTGGACAACACCTGGGGCGCAGGCATTGCCTTCAAACCCTTTGACCTGGTGCCTGGCCTGAGCCCCTCTTTGGGCGTCGATATTTCTGTGCATGCGCTGACCAAATACCCCAGTGGTGGCGGTGATGTCTTGATGGGCAGCGTCATCACCCGTGATGCCGGACTGCACATGCGCATGAAGCTCACGCACATGCGCCTGGGATCGGGTGTTGCGGGCAACGATGCGGAGGCTGTTTTGCGCTCGCTGCCGAGCATCCGGCTGCGCTACGAGGCGCACGATCGTGCTGCGCGGCATCTGGCCCAGTGGTGCCAACAGCGGCCAGAATTGGCGCAGGTGCTGCACCCGGCCCTGGCAGGTTCTCCGGGTCACGCGCATTGGCGCGCCCTGTGCGAAGAACCGTCTGAGGCAGGCGCATTTGGGGGTGCGGCCGGGCTCTTGAGCCTGGTCTTCAAACCCGAGTACGCTCAACCAGCGGTCGACGCTTTTTGCGACCGTTTGCGCTTGTTCAAGATCGGCTACAGCTGGGGTGGCCCGGTGAGCCTGGTGGTGCCCTACGACCTGCGAACCATGCGCCAGGGTTGGCCTGCGCACCTGCAACCAGGCATACTGGTGCGTCTGGCCATAGGCCTGGAGGACGCACTGGATTTGCAGGCCGATCTGGCCCAGGCCCTGGACAGCCTGAAGAGCTGAGCTTGCGCAGATCGGGCGG
>JBJOJH010000194.1:0-4880 GCA_046046715.1 Pseudomonadota bacterium
AGGCAGCCGTCTTGATTTCATGCAGGCGGGCAATGGTTTGCGAGATGGCATCGTGCCCCACCTCTTTGGGCATGTCCCCCCGGGTCTCCCAATAAGCCCGGATACGCTCTTTGCCGCCCGACACCGCCAACAAACGGTTGTACAAGGGCACATCCCAGCGCCAATCCAGCCCCATCTTGGCAAAGGCGTGATTGAACGCCGCCAAATGGGCCATTTCGGTATCGGCCAAGGTACCGTCGACGTCAAAGATCAGGGCTTCAAGCATGGCGGTCTATCAGGTGTTCAGGCCTGAGCCTGGGGTTGGAAAACGCGGCTGGCCAGAAAGTCTTCGGGCAGCAGGGTGCTAAGGTCGGCTTCGGTCAGGACGCGGTCGCGGTCGGCGTACAAACGGCTGGCCTGGCGTAATCGGGCGCGATCCAGCGCGTTGCGCACGCTGCGGGCATTGGCAAAGTGCGGGCGCTGCACACGCCGTTGCAGGTAGTCGGCCATTACCTCGGCCGTGCCTTGACCGAACGCGTAGTTTTGGCTGGCCAGCATTTTCTGGGCTATCTGCAAGAGCTCGGGTACCGCGTAATCAGGAAACGAAATGTGGTGGGCCACTCGGCTGCTCATGCCCGGGTTGGACTGGAAAAAGGTGTCCATCCGGTCCTGATAACCAGCCAGGATCACCACCAGATCGTCGCGGTGGTTTTCCATCACCTGCAACAAAATCTCGATGGATTCCTGCCCGTAATCGCGCTCGTTTTCAGGTCGGTACAGGTAGTACGCTTCATCAATGAACAGCACCCCGCCCATGGCTTTTTTGAGCACCTCTTTGGTCTTGGGTGCCGTGTGGCCAATGAACTGCCCCACCAGATCGTCGCGGGTGACGCTGACCACATGCCCTTTGCGCACAAAGCCCAGGCGGTGAAGGATCTGCGCCATGCGCAGGGCCACCGTGGTTTTTCCCGTACCGGGGTTGCCCGTAAAGCACATGTGCAGCGAAGGGACCTGCGACGCCAGCCCTCTGTTGGCCCGCAAGCGGTCGATCACCAGTAAGGCGGCGATGTCGCGGATGCGGGTCTTGACGGGTGCCAGCCCGATCAGCTCGTTTTCGAGCTCTGCCAGCATGGGCTCGACCTGTGAATCAGCCAGCACCTGACCCACGGTACGGGCCTGGCTAGCCGTCGCGTGCGGACCGGCCTGACCCGCTTCGGCCAGCGCCGATTCGGGTGCAGACGCCCGAGCAGAGGGACCGGGAATGTTGTACATGGTCTCAACGGATCAGGCTTTAGTAACGCTCGCCCTCTGGGCGATCGGCTCCGTAGCCGCGCACCGTGTATCGCACGCTGCGGCCCTGGATTTCCTGACGCTCCAGCATGAAGCCGCCTTCCTTGGGGGGCCGGTTCACGATGAAGCTCATGGTGATGGTCTCAACGCCACGCGTCGAGTCGAATGCCATCAAGCGAATGTAGTGCCGCGCAAAAGCCTTGCGGCAGGCATTGACCTCCATCAGCACCCCGGCGGCATCTTCCAGGTCAAACATCGGCATGCCCCACATTTCCCAATAAGTGTTGCGAGGGTGAGGGTCATCGGTGTATTCGACGCTCCAGGCATAGCCCTTGGAGAGGCCGTATTGGATCTGCGCGGTGATTTCTTCGTCGGTCAGGTCGGGCAAAAAGCTGAACTGGCCTTGCGTGACGCGACCCATGGGATTGGTCATCATGAGAGAACTCCTTGTGTTGGGTTGGAAATAAGGCCGCTTCAGGCGGTGGTCGGCGTGGCCGCGTAGTCGCTGCTGTCGGTCGACTGGTAGTTGAAGCTGATGTCGCCCCAGGTATCCAGCGCGGCCTTGAGCGGGCTGCAACTGGCCGCGGCCTTGCGCAAGATGTCCGGACCTTCCTCCAGAATGTTTTTGCCCTCATTGCGGGCCTTGACCATGCATTCCAGCGCCACGCGATTAGCCACCGCACCGGCTTGGATGCCCTGGGGATGACCGATGGTGCCGCCTCCAAATTGCAGGATCACGTCGTCGCCGAAAAGATCGATCAGCTGGTGCATTTGCCCGGCGTGGATGCCGCCCGAAGCCACAGGCATGACCTTTTTCGTGTCGGCCCAGTCCATATCAAAGAACAGACCCCGCGACAGATCGGTCCGGGTGTAGCTGTCACGGCATACGTTGTAGTAGCCCTGCACAGTCAATGGGTCGCCTTCGAGCTTGCCCACGGCGGTGCCGGTGTGCAGGTGGTCGCAGCCTGCCAGACGCAGCCACTTGGCGATCACCCTGAAACTTACGCCATGGTTCTTTTGACGCGTGTAGGTGCCATGCCCCGCACGGTGCATGTGCATGATCATGTCGTTGCGACGGCACCACTCAGCCATGGACTGGATCGCGGTCCAGCCAATCACCAGGTCCACCATCACCACTACCGAGCCCAGCTCCTTGGCGAACTCGGCCCGCTCATACATGGCTTCCATGGTGCCCGCGGTAATGTTGAGGTAAGAGCCCTTGACTTCGCCGGTGGCTGCGCTGGCCTTGTTCACGCCATCCATCACATACAGGAAGCGATCACGCCAATGCATGAAGGGCTGGGAGTTGATGTTTTCATCGTCCTTCATGAAGTCCAGCCCGCCTTTGAGGCCTTCGTAAATCACGCGGCCATAGTTGCGTGCCGACAGGCCCAGCTTGGGTTTGGTGGTGGCACCCAGTAAAGGGCGGCCAAACTTGTCCAGACGCTCACGCTCCACCACCAGGCCCGTGGGCGGTCCCTTGAAGGTCTTGATATAGGCCACGGGTATCCGGATGTCTTCCAGACGAGCGGCCTTGAGCGGCTTGAAGGAAAACACGTTACCGATCAGGCTGGCCGTCATGTTGGCGATGGAGCCCTCTTCGAACAGGATCAGGTCGTAGGCCACATAGGCAAAGTACTGACCGGGGGTGTTAGGCACCGGGTCGACTCGGTAGGCCTTTGCGCGGTAACTGTCGCACGCGGTCAGGCGGTCGGTCCAAACCACCGTCCAGGTGGCTGTGGACGACTCACCAGCCACGGCGGCTGCGGCCTCTTCAGGGTCCACACCGTCTTGTGGCGTGATGCGGAATAAGCAAATCGTGTCGGTGTCCTTGGGCACGTAATCGGGTACCCAGTAACCCATTTGCTTGTACTTGAGCACGCCTGCGCTGTAGCGCTTTTTCTTGTCGGTGATTTCGGTCATGTCGGTCATCTTGGAGCTCCTGTTGTGAGTGGGTGTTGTCTATAGGCGGTGTCTGGTATGGAATTTATTCATCTTCACAGATAAGGTAAATTCAAATAAAATTCTTCATAAGTTAAGTAAAAACTGAATGAAGAACGCCACCTTTCGCCAATTACGCGTATTCAACGAGGTGGCACGCCACCTGAGCTTTGTGCGGGCTGCGGAAAGTCTGCACCTGACCCCCCCTGCGGTGACGATGCAGGTCAAGGAGCTCGAAGGCCATGTGGGCATGGCACTGTTCGAACGGCGCGGCAAACAGGTCAGCCTGACGACCACGGGCGAGTACATGCTGGTCTACGCCCGCAAGATCCTGGCGACGGTGAAAGATGCCGAAGATGCTGCCGCCCGGCTACAGCGGGCCGAGACCGGGGTGCTCACCATCGGTTTTGTCAGCACCGCCAAATATTTCATGATGCGGCTTTTGTCTGACTTTCGCAGTCGTCACCCCGGCGTGGATGTACAGATCTCCATCGGCAACCGCGACCAGCTGGTCAACATGCTGCAAAACAGCGAAGTCGATATCGCCGTCATGGGCCGCCCGCCCAAAGAGATGCAAACCCGAGCCGAGCCTTTTGCCGCACATCCGCACGTGTTTGTATCGGCCACCGATCACCCTTTGGCCCGGCGCGGCCACCTCACCGTGGAAGACTTACGACCCTATGACTTCATCGTGCGTGAAAAAGGCGCCGGCACGCTCGCGGCCATGGCCAAGTTTTTTGAAGACACGCACGTCGAGCCACGCATGAAGATGGAGCTGCGCAGCAACGAGACCATCAAGCAGGCTGTGATGGCAGGCCTGGGCCTGGGCTTTTTGTCCCTGCATACCATCGGCTTGGAACTGGATCAAAAGCTGATCAGCATGCTGGATGTGCAAGGCGCCCCCGTGGTGCGGGCCTGGAATGTGGTGCACATGCAGGCAAAAATGCTGTCCCCAGCCGCCGAGTCCTTTCGCTACTTCATGCTGGAAGAAGCTGAGAGCTACCTGGCCCAACACTTTGGGCACCATCTAAGCATCTGAGCACAGTGAAGGGCCTGCAGTTTGCGCGCACCGGGAACGGCGCTGCTGCCCCTAAAACCACTCAAAATAATACTGACGACACTCAAGCCGCCCTAAGCGGCAGCCCGTCGTGCAGTGCAACCAGCGCCTGGGTCAGCTTGTGCTGCGGGTCCAGATAGATCATGGGCAGGGACTGCTCGTGAGACTCGCGTATCTTGACCGACGAGGGCAAATAGGGTTGAAGCACAGGCAGGCCCTCGGCGATCAAGTCATTGACCATGCGCTGGGGCAAGTTGGCGCGAGGCTGAAACTGGTTGACCACGATGCCTTCCACCCGCAACTCCTGGTTGTGATCGGCCTGTATTTCCTGCACGTTTTCCAGCAAGGTGTACAGGGCTTTGCGTGAAAACTCGTCACAGTCAAATGGAATCAGGCAACCCCGCGCCGCAATCAGTGCCGAGCGCGTGTAAAAGTTCAGCGCGGGCGGCGTGTCGATGTAGATGCGGTCGTAGTCACTGGCCAGTTGATGCAGCGCTTCGCGCAGCTTGTAAATTTTGTGCCGCGATTCCAGCTTGCCCTGCAGCTCTTCCAGATGGGGGCTGGAGGGCATCAGGTGCAGTCGCTCATGTGGGGTGGCCACGATGAACTCGGT
>JBJOJH010000195.1:0-4054 GCA_046046715.1 Pseudomonadota bacterium
GCTGCTGGACCGCCTGCCCAAGGCCTTGTCGGGCGGCCAGCGCCAGCGCGTAGCCATTGGTCGCGCCATCGTGAAGCAGCCCAAGGTGTTCCTGTTTGACGAGCCCCTGTCCAACCTGGACGCCGCCCTGCGCGTGCAAACCCGCCTGGAAATTGCCAAGCTGCACCACGACATCGGCAGCGCCAGCATGATCTATGTGACGCACGACCAGGTTGAAGCCATGACCCTGGCCGACAAGATCGTGCTGCTGAACACCGGCGACCGCATTGCCACGCACGGCTCCATTGCGCAGGTGGGATCACCGCTGACGCTGTACCACCGCCCAGCCAGCCTGTTTGTGGCCGAGTTCATCGGCTCGCCCAAGATGAACGTGATGCCTGGCTTGCTGCAAGCCAGCCACAGTGACAGTGCCCAGGTCGAGGTCACACAGGTGAGCCTGAGCGCCCGCGTGAACACCCAGCGCCTGGCCCCGGGCAGCAAGATCAGCGTGGGCTGCCGCCCGGAGGACATGGTGCTGGTGAGCGCCGGCACGGCCAACAGCCTGGGCATGAAGATCACCCACATCGAAAAGCTGGGCGAAGCCTCGCTGCTGTATGTACAAGCCGACAGCTTGCCCTTGATGACCGTGCGCGTGGACGGCACGGCCAAGGAGCGTGTGGGCGAGGTCATCCACGTTCAGTTGCCAGCCGATTTGATTCATGTTTTCGATGGTGACGGCATTGCCTGCGAGCGCACGCTGGAGCTGCCAGCCTAAGCCCCAGAACCAACTTTATTCATCAGGGGTTGTCAGGCACAGGTCTGGCAACCCCTTCTTTGATTCAGGCCCCTCTCATGACAAACAACAACAAGACCCCCTGGTGGAAAAAAAGCACCGTTTACCAAATCTACCCACGTAGCTTTTGTGACAGCAATGGTGACGGCGTTGGGGACATTCCCGGCATTACATCCAAACTCGACCATCTGCAAGCCTTGGGCGTGGACGTGGTGTGGCTCTCGCCCATCTACAAGTCGCCCAACGACGACAACGGCTACGACATCAGCGATTACCGCGACATCATGGATGAGTTCGGCACCCTGGCCGATTTCGACACCATGCTGGCGGCCATGCACCAACGCGGCCTCAAACTGATGATGGACCTGGTGGTGAACCACAGCTCTGACGAACATCCCTGGTTTCGGGAAGCGCGCAAGAGCCGGGACAACCCGTATCACGACTACTACATCTGGCGCGAACCGCAGGCAGACGGTTCACCGCCCACCAACTGGGAGGCCGCTTTCAATGGCTCGGTCTGGGAATTCAACGAGCCCACGGGTGAGTACTACCTGCACATGTTCAGCAAGAAGCAGCCAGATCTGAACTGGGAGAACCCCCAGCTGCGCCAAGAGGTCTACGCCCTGATGCGCTTCTGGCTGGACCGGGGCGTGGACGGCTTTCGCATGGACGTGATCAACATGATCTCCAAGCCCTGGAACGCCGATGGCAGCTTGCCGCAGGCGCCCGTGGTGCGGGAGGGCTTTTTGCAGCCCGGCTTTGCCCTCACTTGCAACGGCCCCCGTTTGTTGGAGTTTCTGCGGGAGATGCGCGAACAGGTACTGGACCATTACGACACCATCACCGTGGGCGAGGCGCCGCTGGCCACCATTCAGCAAGGCCGGGAAGTCACCAATGAATCGACGGGCGCGCTCAACATGCTGTTCCAGTTCGAACACATGGACCTGGACAGCGTGGGCGGCCACATCAACGGCAAGTGGGCCCTCAAGCCCCTGCATCTGCCCGACTTGAAAGCCACCATGATGCGTTGGCAAGATGCCCTGGAAGGCCAGGGCTGGAACAGCCTGTACCTGTGCAACCACGACCAGCCGCGCCCGGTGTCGCGCTTTGGCGACGACCAGCGTTACCGCGTTGAGTCCGCCAAGATGCTGGGCACCTTCCTGCACGGCCTGCAAGGCACGCCCTATGTGTACCAGGGCGAAGAACTGGGCATGACCAATGTGCAGTTCCCGGACATTGAGGACTACCAGGACATCGAGATCCGCAATATGTACCGGGTGGCAGTAGAGGAGCGTGGTCAAAAGCCAGCGGACGTGATGCGCTCGATCTGGGCCAAGGGCCGGGACAACGCCCGCACCCCCATGCAATGGAACGGCGGCCACAACGCTGGCTTCAGTAGCGGCCAGCCCTGGCTCAAGCTCAACCCCAATTACACGCACATCCACGCCGAACAAGCACTGAACGACCCCCATTCCGTTTTTCACCACTACCGCCAGCTGATCGCCCTGCGCAAGCGTGAGCCTCTGTTGATACACGGCCACACGCAGATGCTCTTGCCCGATCACGAACAGATCGCCGCCTTTCTGCGTACCGGCACGCCAGACGATGCCCAATTGCTGGTGGTGTGCAACTTCGGAGCAAGCGAAGTCGTGTTTGAGCTACCGCAACTGGTGAAGTACCAGCACGCCGAATTGCTGCTGGGGAACTACGAGCATCACCATGCGGAGCTGAGGGCTCAGCTGCGCCAGTTGAACCTGAGGCCTTATGAAGCGTTGTTGATGCGGTTGCGTTAGCAGTGGGTAGGGCCTGAGCAAGGCCCCACCTCATCCGTCGCACAATCGCCGCATGCAAAAACTAACCCGGCAGCAACTAGTTCTGCTCATACTGCTCACGCTCACCTGGGGCTTTAACTGGCCCATCATGAAACTGGGGGTGAGCGACTATCCGCCTCTCACTTTCCGGGCCATCTCGATGTGGCTGGGCTTACCGGTGCTGGGTATGGCCCTGTGGCTGATGAAAGTGCCGTTTCGCATTCCACGGGCGCACTGGCGCGAGCTGTTCTGGCTCGCCACGACCAATATGTTTGTGTGGCACGCCATGATCATCGTGGCCGTGAAGTCGCTGTCCAGCGGGCGCGCCGCTATCCTGGGCTACACCATGCCGATTTTCTCGGCCGTACTGGGCGCGCTGTGGTTTGGCAACAAGCTCCTGCCCCGGGGCTGGGCAGGTGTCAGTGCCGCTGGCCTGGGGGTCGTGCTGTTGTTATGGCATGAACTTACTCATCTGTCGGGCCGCCCGGTGGCGGTGCTGATGGCGCTGGCGGCCGCAGCCACTTGGGCGGTGGGCACGCAACTGCTGCGCCGCACCAGCATGCCGGTGCCCACCTTGACCATCTCTTTCTGGATGACGGCGATGACCTGCGTGGTGTTGAGCGTGCTGGCGCTGGTGTTTGAGACCGCACAGTGGAAAGTGCCCTCCAATGCCACTTGGCTCACCATCGGCTACAACGCGGTGATGATTTTTGGGTTTGCGCACGCGGCTTGGTTCTTCTTGGCTCGCAGCCTGCCGCCCGTGGCATCGACCCTGAGCGTGATGTTCATACCCGTTTTGGGTGTATTCAGCGGCGCCTGGTATCTGGGGGAGGTCTTGACCTGGCAAGACTGGGCGGCTGTGGCGCTGATGGTGGTGGCCATTGCTTCCGTGCTCTTGCCGGCACGGGCTCGGCCTTAACGGCCCATGGCCTCCATCGCCAGACAAAGGTCGGCCCAGGCCTTGGCCTTGTCGGGCAGGTTGCGCAGCAAGTAGGCGGGGTGGTAAGTCACGACCACAGGCACCCCGTGGTACTGGTGCAGACGTCCGCGCAGGCGACCGATGGGCTCGCTGGTCTGCAACAGGGATTGCACCGCAAAACGCCCCATGGCCAAGATGATCTTGGGCTGCAAAAGTTCGATTTGCCGTTGCAGATAGGGAGCGCACTCTGCCACTTCGCCGGGGTCAGGGTTGCGATTGGCGGGCGGGCGGCACTTCAGCACATTGGTGATGAAGACCTGGTGCTGGCGGCTCAGGCCCATGGCCTTGAGCATGTTGTCCAGCAGCTGGCCCGATGCTCCCACAAAGGGCTCGCCCATCAGGTCCTCTTGTTCGCCAGGGGCCTCGCCCACGATCAGCCAGTCAGCCTGCGGCGGCGCCTCTGGGGTTGCAGGTGCCTGGCCCGCGCCGAACACGGTGTTCGTTCGGCTCTCGCACAACTTGCAAGCGCGGCACTCGGCCACCGCCTGTTGC
>JBJOJH010000196.1:0-3775 GCA_046046715.1 Pseudomonadota bacterium
CTGACGAGGCGACCGAAGCACCAATCACAGGGCCACTGAACCATGGACGACGCCATGCGCACCTACCTGGTCGGCGGGGCGGTCCGTGACGCGCTACTGGGCCTGAAGGTACAAGACCGCGACTGGGTGATGGTGGGTGCCCGGCCCGAGCAGCTGACCGCGCAGGGCTACACGCCGGTGGGCAAGGACTTTCCGGTGTTTCTGCACCCCCGCAGCCGCGAAGAAGTGGCTCTGGCGCGCACCGAACGCAAGACAGCGCCGGGCTACAAGGGTTTTGCCATTCACGCCGCGCCCGACGTGACGCTGGAGCAAGACCTGTCTCGCCGTGACCTGACCATCAACGCCATGGCGGTGCCAGACGGCCAGGTGGATCACTGGCTGCCCCACCCGGCGTCCGATCCCAGGATCGTGATCGACCCCTTTGGTGGGCTGAGGGATCTGCAAGCCAAGGTGCTGCGCCATGTGACCGACGCCTTTCGCGAAGACCCGGTACGCATCCTGCGTGTCGCACGTTTCAATGCCCGGTTTGCAGACTTCACGGTGGCCCCCGAGACCATGGTGCTGATGCAGGAAATGGTCGAAGACGGTGAGGTCGATCACCTCGTGCCCGAGCGGGTGTGGCAAGAGCTGGCCCGTGGCTTGATGACCCCGCGCCCCTCGCGCATGTTCGAGGTACTGCGTGCCTGTGGTGCCCTGAAACGTCTGCTCCCCGAGGTGGACCGCCTGTGGGGCGTGCAGCAACGTGCCGACTACCACCCCGAGATAGACACCGGCGTGCATCTCATGATGGTGCTGGACATGAGCGCGCAACTGCAGGCGCCGCTGACGGTGCGGGTGGCCTGCCTGTGTCACGACCTGGGCAAGGGCAATACCCCTGCGGATGTGCTGCCACGTCACATAGGTCATGAGGAACGCAGCGCCAAGCTGCTGGTCGGCCTGGCCAAGCGCCTGCGCATGCCCACCGACTGCCGGGAACTGGCTGATGTGGTGGCCAGAGAACACAGCAATATCCACCGCAGCACCGAATTTGGCGCCGCAGCCTTGGTGCGACTGTTGGAACGTTGCGACGCCATCCGTAAGCCGCAGCGCTTTGCCGAGGCCCTGCTGGCCTGCGAGTGCGATGCCCGGGGCCGCCTCAGTTTTGAGAATGCCGCCTACCCACAACGCGAACGTTTGAGCGCAGCCCTGGCGGCAGCACAGTCGGTCGCCACGGATGTGGTAGCGCAGCAGGCGGTGGCTAATGGCGCCAGCGGCAGCCAGATTGGCGCAGCGGTGCACGCCGCCCGGGTCGAGGCAGTGGCACAGTGGCTGGAGTCAAACTCCGGGTGAATCAGACCCGGGGTGTCGGATGAATCGGCTGGGTGGCGTCGGGCGGATCAGGCCACTGCTGAAGAATGGCCTCGCGGGCACTTTGGGCCAGCATCAGCGCGGCCACACAGTCGCCATCAAGCTTGTTCGAGGCCACCTGCAATCGAAATTCGATGGCGATTTCACCCTCGGTCCAAACGCGACGGTAAAGGCGGGTGGTGGTCATGGCATCAAACACGTCGGCCACCGCCACGATGCGGGCTTCGAGGGCAATATCAGGCGCCTTCAGTCCGGCCGGGTAACCACTGCCATCCAGGCGCTCGTGGTGCCCGGCAACGATGTTGCGCAGCATGCTGGCCGCAGGACTGGCGGCAAACGGCACATCAGCCATCGCCAGCTCAACCAGTTCCAGGCCCTTGGCGACGTGGGTTTTCATGGCCACCATTTCGGCGGCAGTCAACTTGGAAGGCTTGCTCAAGATGGCCGCCGGCACACTCACCATGCCCACGTCATGCAGCCGCGCCATCAGGCTCAATTGGTCGATGAACACGGGGCTGAGGTAGTGGCTGCGCGCCAGGCCCTGGGCAATGAGTCGCGCGTAGGCAGCCACACGTTCCAGGTGGGCGTCAGTCTCACAGTTCTGAAACCGAGCAAACAAAACACCCACGCCGGGCAGAATCGCCTCTGCACCTGGGGGAACGGTAATGGGTGTGTGGCTGATCATGGTCGGGCTGATTGTGTCTGGCAGCAGCACTGGCATTCAGGAGCCAGATCAAGTGCCCTGCAATTCAACCCGTCACCAAAGCCAGGGCACCCAGATCGCCCACCCGGAGGCCCAAACCTGCGGGCACCAGCTCGAAGCCGTCGGTCAGTGCCGGCAATTTGCCGTGGATCTGAGCGTTGAGCTTGGGCAAAAGCAGGTCCCGGTTGTGCCAGAACACGCTGCCGCCCAGGCTGATGCGCTCCAGGTCGAGCGTGGCGACCTGGTTGTAGAGCATGCGACCCAGCACACGACAAAGGTCGTCCACGATGCTCATGGCGCGTGTATCGCCAGATTTGGCGGCATTGAACAGCTGCGCCGCGTCGGTATAGCCTTGTTGACCAAAGCGCCGCGGAATGGCATTGCCACCCACCAAGGCCTCGACATCGCCAAAGTTGCCGCAGCCGCACAGGGCGTCGTCGTTGTCAGACACAAACACGTGACCGGCGTGACCCGCGTTGCCATTCTTGCCGCGCAGAATGCGCCCATCCACACACAAGCCCATGCCCACGCCGGTGCTCCAGGTCACATAGGCGCAGTTGTCCATGGGGCGGCCGTTGACCTGCAATGCACCCCAGCGGCGCTCTGCCTCCAGCGCGCCGATGCCGTCGTTCTCCACCCGCACCTTGCCAAAAACGGCCCGCAAAGGCGCCTCCAGTAGCGCTGTTTTCCAGTCGTTGGGTAGTCCGCGGGCCTCACCAGCCATGCCGCCACAGATGTTGGGGGTGGACAGTTCGACCATACCGTCACGCATCACAAAGGGGCCGCACGAGGCCACGCCCACGGCGGCCAGATCGCTGGCCTTCAGTCCTACGCTGGCGCAAGATTGGCCAATCAAACGAATGATCTGCTCGGCCAGCGCGCTGTTGGAGCCCTCTTTGCAGGTGGGTTCAGCCACCTGACCACGCATGCCATGCTCGTCGGCCACGCTGACCGCCACCTTGGTGCCGCCAATGTCCACACAGGCCGCTGGTGGTGCGCCAGGGGCCAGGCCTATCGTTGCTTGTGGCATGGATTGAGCCGCTAGGGTCATGTTGAAACTTCTCCGTTGTCCTTGCTCACACGGCAGTGTGAGCGTCTTTGTAGTCTTGGGGCACAGGTGCCTAGGCGCAGATGCTACCGTGAGTCCGTCGCCGGGTGTTACCAGCTTGTTACGACCTGGCCCATCCGCATCAAATGAATTTGGCGATCAAGGCGGCCACCAGGCTCAGCAACACGGTGCTGGTAAAGGGTAAAAACCATTCACGCCCCAACAACCGGAAACGAAAGTCCCCTGGCAGGCGGCCTACGCCCAGTTTGCGTAGCCAGGGGCTAACGCTGTTGATCACCAACAGCACCAAAAAAACGACGATCAACCAGCGAAACATAGGGCTGCCTCTGCTCTTACAAAGTATGGGTTCGGTCCCCATGGGCAAAACCCATGGGTATCCAGACCGGCGCGTCGGCGGACAGTTGCGGCAGCACGCCCAAGGCGATGACCTTGAACAGCTCGCCCATCTCATGCTCCATGATGAGTTTTTGGGCATGGACGCGCGCAGACAAGGGCTGCTGATCCGCCAGGCTGAGCAAACCGCAATTCATCAGAAAGCGGGCCTGCGTGGTGTAACCCAGCACATCCAGGCCCGCATCTTGCGCTGCCAGCGCCACGCTGGTGAAGTTGACATGGGCGGTAATGTCCTTGCACCCCACATCACTGAGCGGGTCGGG
>JBJOJH010000197.1:0-3314 GCA_046046715.1 Pseudomonadota bacterium
GTCAAAGCCGAAAACCTGGCCGAGCACCAGATGCACAGCGAATGGTTCAATGTACCGGCAGCCACCCAGCAGGCCATTGCCGAATGCCAGGCGCGCGGCGGTCGGGTGGTGGCCGTGGGCACCACCACCGTGCGCACGCTCGAGTCATGGGCCCAATCAGGCCAGACCAGCGGCGACACCCAGATCTTCATCACGCCGGGCTTTGAATTCCAGGTGGTCGACGCGCTGGTGACCAACTTTCACCTGCCCAAGTCCAGCCTGATGATGCTGGTCAGCGCCTTTGCGGGCTACGAGCACATCATGGGCCTGTACCGGCACGCGATCGCGAACCAGTACCGTTTCTTCAGCTATGGCGATGCGATGCTGCTGGCACGCATCGCCAACCCCTCAGGGGTTTGACCGCGTCAGAACGGGTACTGCTGCTGTTGTGGCTCGATCGTCAGCCACTTGAGTTCGGTGAACTCATCGATGACGGCGCGGCCATCGAAGCGACCGTAGCCACTGGCCTTGGTGCCGCCGTATGGAGCCTGGGCTTCGTTCTGGACGGTAGAACCGTTGACGTGGACGGAGCCGTACTCCAGGTCCATGGCCACGGCCAGGGCGCGGTTCACATCGCGGCCGAAGACGCCGGAGGACAGGCCGTAGGCGCTGTCATTGGCGACCTCGATGGCCTGCTCGGCGCTCTTGACGCGAACCACGACGGTGATGGGACCGAAAGTCTCTTCGTCATAGATCTTCATGTCGGCCGTGACGTGATCCAGGATGGTGGCAGGCATCACTGCACCATCAGCCACACCACCACACGCCACCTTGGCGCCCTTGCTCAAGGCGTCTTGCAACAGATCGTTGATGCGGACACCCGATGACGGGCTGATCATGGGACCGATGATGCAAGCTGGGTTGATGGCGGGGTCACCGGCTGCCAGCTCCTTGGCGCGGGCAGCAAACTTGGCGACAAATTCGTCAGCCACTTTCTCATCGACCACCAGGCGCTCGGTGGACATGCAGATCTGGCCTTGGTACAGGAAGGAGCCGAAGACGGCGGCCTTGACGGCTTCGTCGACGTTGGCATCGTCCAGCACCACCAGGGGCGACTTGCCACCCAGCTCCAGCAGGCAGCGCTTGACATGCTGCGCGGCCTTCTCGGCAATGATGCGGCCCACGCGGGTCGAACCCGTGAAGTTGATGCGGCGAACGGCCTTGTGGGCAATCAGGGCATCGACCACGGCAGGCGCTGTGGCGGGCGAGTTGCTGAGGTAGTTCAACACGCCGGCTGGGAAGCCGGCTTCCACCAGCGCCTCGGCCACCAGGGCGTGGGTGCGCGGGCTAGCTTCCGAGCCGCGGAAGACCACGGAGTTGCCACACACGATGGGGTAGGCAATGGCACGGGCGGCCAGCACGACGGTGCCGTTCCAGGGCACGATGCTGAAGATCACGCCCACGGGCTGGCGCAGCGTCATGGACAAAGCACCGGGCTTGTCGGTGGGGAGGGTCTCGCCCTGGATCTGGGTGGCCAGCGATGCAGCCTCACGGAACACGTTGGCAGCCAGGTGGACGTTGAAGCCCGCCCATAGGCCGGAGGCGCCCACCTCAGCAGCCATCACCTCGATGAACTGCGGGGTCTTGGATTCGAGGATGTCGGCAGCCTTGAGCAACAGGCGACGGCGCTCGCTGGGCGGGGACAGACGCCAGGCCTTGAAGGCCTTGTGTGCGGACTCCGCGGCGCGGTGGGCATCGGCCACGCTGGCGGCAGACGCTTCGGTTACCAGCGCGTTGGAGGTCGGGTGGCGGCGTTCGAACTTGGCACCGTTTTCAGCGTCGACCCATTGGTTGTCGATGAGGAGTTGAGATTGCATTTGCGATGTTTCTTGGTCGCCGGCAGGAGCAGTTTCCGGACGGCTTTCAGTTGATGAAAAGAGGCTCTTGATGAAGCTCAGCATGTACTGTCAGAGGGTCCGGGTGACTCAGGCCTTGGCCGTGAGGATGTCTGCCATGCGTTCGCCGATCAGGGCGCAGGTGGCCATGGTTGCCACACCCGCAATGCGCGGCATGATGGAACTGTCAGCAATGCGCAGCCCCTGCACGCCGTTCACGCGCAGCTTGCTGTCCACCACGGCCTCGGCGTCCTTACCCATGCGGCAGGTGCCGGCCTGGTGGAAATAGGTGGTTGCACCATTGCGTACGAAGTCATCCATGGCCTTGCCGGTGAGCGTTTTTCCGGGTGCCACTTCGCGCTTGACGAAGTCTTTCATGGCAGCGGAGTTGCCGATTTCACGGGCTACTTCAATGCCGTAGGCCAAGGCCTTGACGTCATCCGGATGGCTCATGAAACGGGCATCCACGATGGGACGGTCCGCCGGGTTGGCGGAACTCAGGCGAATCTCGCCACGGCTCTTGGGTGCGACCAGACCCGCGCACAAGGCCCAGCTGGTTCCAGGTGGCGAATACTCTTTGCCCACCACGTCGCTGGCGTACGGCAATTCAATCTGCACCAGATTGACGTCCGGCGATGCAAGTGAAGCCTGGCTCTTGAGGAAGCCAGCTGCATTGGCCGCGCTGTTGCGATGGGGAATGTGTTCTTTCGGTTCCCAAATGCAGCCGCCATGCAGGATGTGGTCCTGGAAGTTGCGTCCCACTTCCTTGGCGTTCACCAAGGTCTTGATGCCGTGCTGGCGCAACTGCGCTTCGTCACCGATGCCGCTCAGCATGAGTAGCTTGGGCGTATTGATGCCACCGGAGCAAACGATCACTTCAGTGTTTGCGTTGATGACCTTGGAGCCATTCGCGCCGCTGATCTGGACGCCGGTAGCGCGCGTACCGGAGAAGGTCAAACGGTCCACGTGGGTGTTCACCATCACGGTGACATTCGGGCGCGACAGAATCGGGTACAGGTAAGAGCGCGCCATGCTCTGGCGACGACCATCACGAATGATCTGGTTCATCAGCGCAAAACCGGTGCCGCCTTCTTCACGAGCGCCGTTCTGGTCAGCAAACACGTTGTAGCCCAGCGAGCGGCAAGCTGCCAGCATGGCCGGTGCCACCGGGTGCGGATTGTTGGCAGGCTGGCACCACACCGGACCGTTCTTTCCACGGTAACGGGCGTCCGGTGCGCCTTGCCAGTTTTCCATCCGACGGTAGATTTCCAGGCCGGACTCATAGCCCCAGGCACGGTCGCCACTGGCTTCGGCCCAGAACTCCAGATCGGCCTTGAAGGGGCGCGCCCAAATGGTGGCGTTGATGCTGCTGCCACCCCCCACGACACGGCCCATGTGCTCGGGGATAGCGCGATTGTTGGTGCTGGGTGCGGCGAGAGC
>JBJOJH010000198.1:0-3450 GCA_046046715.1 Pseudomonadota bacterium
CATCGAACTCAACCAACTCGCACGCTAAAAAATGGCCGCATCCCTAGCCGATCAATTGGTGGTGGCGATAGCCTCGCGCGCCCTGTTTGACTTCGAAGAAGAGAACCGGGTGTTTGAGCAGGGCGATGATCGGGCCTACATGGCGCTGCAGCTGGAGCGGCTGGAGCAGGCGGCCAAGCCCGGCGTGGCGCATTCGCTGGTCAAAAAACTGTTGGCCTTCAATGAAGGCGCCAAACGGGTGGAGGTGGTTATCCTGTCTCGCAACGACCCGGTTTCGGGCTTGCGCGTGTTCAATTCGGCGCGCGCCAGCCAGCTGCGCATCGAGCGCGGCGTATTTACCAAGGGGCGCGAGCCTTATCGTTACCTGCGCCCCCTGCAGGCCAACCTGTTTTTGTCGGCCAACCCGGGCGATGTGCGAGCCGCCTTGAATGCCGGCTTTGCAGCAGCCACGGTCCATACCGGCTCGGTGCGGGCCCGCGACACTTACCCCAACGAAGTGCGTATCGCCTTTGACGGCGACGCCGTGCTGTTCTCGGACGAGGCCGAGCTGGTGTTCCAGCGCAGCGGGCTAGAGGCTTTTCAATCCCACGAGAAACGCCGCGCCGCCAAACCCCTGCCCCCCGGCCCTTTCAAGCCCCTGCTGCAAGCGCTGCATCGGCTGCAACAGGAAAGCACGCCGCACATGCGCATACGCACGGCCCTGGTGACGGCCCGCAGTGCACCGGCCCACGACCGTGCCATTCGCACGCTGATGAACTGGAACATCGAGGTCGACGAGGCCATGTTTTTAGGTGGCTTGCCCAAAGGGGAGTTTTTGCGCGAGTTCGAGCCCGACTTCTTTTTTGATGACCAGGCAGGCCATATCGAATCTGCCGCACAGCATGTGCCCTCGGGCCATGTGGCCAGCGGCGCCGCCAACCCCTGAGCACCATGACCCTGACCCAGAAATTCGCCAGCTTCAAAGCCTTCATCAGCAAAGTCTGGGCGCTCGCCAGCCCTTACTTCCAATCCGAAGAAAAGTGGCGCGCCCGCTTGATGCTGGCCGGCATCGTGGCACTGAACCTGGGCGGGGTGTATCTGCTGGTCCTGTTCAACGACTGGAACCGGCTGTTTTACGATGCCCTTGAGGCCAAGGACCAGGCCGTGTTCTGGCAGCAGCTTGGGCGCTTCACCTGGATTGCCTTTGCACTCATCATTTTGGCGGTTTACCGCTTTTACCTAACCCAGCTGCTGGAAATGCGCTGGCGCGCCTGGATGACGCGGCACTACCTGCAGCGCTGGCTGGAACACCACGCGTTTTACAGACTGGAACTGGCCCGCTTTGCTAAAACCAGCAACGGTGCCGCGCCCGACAACCCCGACCAGCGCATACAGGAAGATGTGAACCAGTTCACCAGCCAGTCCATCGGCCTGACCATGGGCCTGCTGAACGCCACTGTCACGCTGGCCAGCTTTGTCGGCATTTTGTGGGGGTTGTCGGGTGATTTCGGTTTTCAGCTAGGTGACCGAGAAGTGCGGATTCCCGGCTTCATGGTCTGGATGGCCGTGCTGTATTGTCTGGTAGGCAGCGTGCTCACCCACTACATCGGCCGACCCCAGATTGCCCTGAACTTTCAGCAGCAGCAGGTAGAGGCCAACTTCCGACATCACCTGGTGCGGGTGCGCGAGTACAGCGAATCGATTGCGCTGGACAAAGGCGAGACGGTGGAACGCGGCCATCTGGACCTGCGGTTTTCCGAGGTGCTGAGCAACTACCTCAAGCTGCTGAAGGCGCAGAAAAGCCTGATCTGGTTCAACAGTTTTTTTGGCCAGGCCGCGGTGGTCTTCCCGTTTATCGTGGCAGCACCACGCTTTTTCAGTGGGGCTATTGCGCTGGGGCAGCTGATGCAGATTTCCAGCGCCTTCGGCCGGGTGCAGGACTCGCTGAGCTGGTTTGTGGACAACTACAGCAGCCTGGCAAGCTGGCGCGCCACCACCGACCGCCTGACCAGTTTTGAAGACAGCATGACCGCCTTGGCGGCAGCGCCACACCAGCTACAGGCAGAGACTAAGGCGGACGAGGGCGCAGAACTGAATGCGCAGGGCCTGACGGTCGCCCTGCCCAATGGCGATCTGCTGATCAACCAGGAAACACTGCTTGCGCGCGCAGGTGACCAGGTGCTGCTGCAGGGCCCATCGGGCAGCGGCAAGTCCACACTGTTTCGGGCGCTGTCAGGCATCTGGCCCTTTGCGCGCGGCCAGGTCACGCGGCCAGCAGAAACCATGTTCATCCCGCAGCGGCCGTATTTCCCGGACGGCAGCTTGCGCGATGCGCTGGCCTACCCCGAGGCAGCCACGCGCTACAGCGACCCCGATTTGCGCCTTGCGCTGGAACAGGCCCTGTTGCCCCACCTCACCCAGGAGCTGGACACCCTGGCCGCCTGGGGCCAGAAATTGTCTGGCGGCGAGCAGCAACGCCTGGCCTTGGCCCGCGTGTTCTTGAAGCAGCCCGCCTGGGTGTTTGCCGACGAGGCGACCAGCGCGCTGGACGAAGCCAGCGAACACACCTTGTACGGGCGTTTGGAGGAGATGGTGCGCAAGCGCCAGGGTGCACTGGTGTCGATTGCCCACCGGCCATCGGTAGCGGCCTTTCATGACCAGCGCTGGACGCTGGAACACGAGCCCGAGGGCTCTGCTGCGCGTTATCGGGTCAACAAGAATCGTTCGTAGCCTTTTTGCCGCAGGTCGCAGGCCGGGCAATCACCACAACCATAACCCCAGGCATGGCGGTGAATGCGGTCGCCCAGGTAACAGCTATGGGTGTGCTCGATGATCAGCTGCACCAGCGCATCGCCACCCCCAGCCACCCCCGACTGCTCGCCCAGCGAGCGTGACAGAGCCCAGGTTTGGGCCTTGTCGATCCACATCAGCGGGGTCTCCAGCAAAAAGCGCCGGTCCATGCCCAGCGACAAGGCCAGCTGCATGGCCTTCATGGTGTCATCACGGCAATCCGGGTAGCCCGAAAAATCGGTTTCGCAAACGCCGGTCACCAGCACTTGCAGGCCCCGGCGGTAAGCAACCGCAGCAGCCAGGGTCAGAAACAGCAGGTTGCGGCCGGGCACAAAGCTATTGGGCAAACCACTGGCCTCCATGCTGAAGGCGGTGTCCCGGGTCAGTGAGGTGTAGCTCACCTGTCCCAGCACAGACAGGTCTAAAAGGTGGTCCTCGCCGAGCTTGGCACCCCAATCGGGAAAGCTGGCTTTCAGGGCACTCAGAACTGCCAGGCGCGCTTGCAGTTCGACATGATGCCGCTGGCCGTAGTCGAAAGCGATGGTTTCGACCCGTTCATACCGGGACAGGGCATGGGCCAGGCAGGTGGTCGAATCCTGACCACCCGAGAACAAAACAAGGGCTGAAGTGTGCATGCCGGAATCTTAGGCGATGCCGCTGGGGCCTTTGCCGCAGGCGCAG
>JBJOJH010000199.1:0-9251 GCA_046046715.1 Pseudomonadota bacterium
CGCTCTTTGGCAATGATTTTTTCAACCGTCTGCCAGGTAATGGGCTCGATGTAGGTGACGTCTGCCGTGGCCGGGTCGGTCATGATCGTGGCAGGATTGCTGTTGATCAGAATGACTTTGTAGCCTTCTTCACGCAATGCCTTGCAGGCCTGTACACCGGAGTAATCAAACTCACAGGCCTGGCCGATGATGATGGGGCCAGCGCCGATGATGAGGATGCTTTTTAGGTCGGAACGTTTAGGCATTTTTCTGCTCTTTACTTGTCATGGAGCCCGCACAAAACGTGGCTCCAATGTTGCGAATACTGGATAGGCCAAACACGAACTCACACATGGGTGAGCCCGCCAAAACTCATGCTCGCGATTCCATTAACTCCACAAATCGGTCAAACAGGTAGCTGATGTCGTGAGGACCGGGTGATGCCTCGGGGTGCCCCTGGAAGCAGAAAGCGGGCTTGTCTGTACGTGCCAGACCTTGCAAGGTGCCATCAAACAAGCTGACGTGGGTTGCGCGCAGGTTGGCCGGCAAAGTCTTCTCATCGACGGCAAAACCATGGTTCTGGCTAGTGATACTGACACGACCCGTATCTAGATCCTTGACCGGATGGTTGGCGCCATGGTGACCAAACTTCATCTTGAAGGTCTTGGCACCGGATGCCAAGGCCATGATCTGGTGGCCCAGACAGATGCCAAAGGTGGGAATACCGGTCTCAATCAACTCGGCCGCCGCCTCAATGGCGTAATCGCAAGGCTGAGGATCCCCAGGGCCGTTAGACAAAAAGACACCATCGGGTTGATGGGCCAAAACCTCGGCAGCCTTGGTTTGAGCGGGCACCACCGTCACCTTACAGCCGCGCTCAGCCAGCATGCGCAAGATGTTGAACTTCACACCGAAGTCAAAAGCCACGACGTGAAACTTAGGTTCGACCTGAACTCCATAACCAGGACCGGATTCCTGCCCCTCTCTGGTCAGAGACCACTCGGTCTGCGACCATTCGTAGGAGGCCTGTGTGCTCACCACCTTGGCAAGGTCCTGCCCGGCCATGCTAGGCGCGGCCTGAGCCGCGGCAACTGCCTTGGCAATCAGCTCGGGAGTAAACGTCTCACCCGCAGACAAGGCAACGATGGCACCGTTTTGCGCACCCTGAGTGCGCAGATGGCGTGTCAACTGGCGCGTATCGATATCAGAGATCGCCACGGTGTTTTCACGCACCAGATAGTCACTCAGCGACAGGTCCATGCGAAAGTTGGAGGCCAACAAGGGCAGGTCCTTGATAATCAAGCCGGCAGCATGAACGCGAGCGGCCTCCACGTCTTGCAGATTGACACCATAGTTGCCAATATGAGGATAGGTCAGCGTGACAATTTGACGGCAGTAGCTGGGGTCGGTCAGGATTTCCTGATAACCAGTGATCGCGGTGTTGAAGACCACCTCTCCGACGGTTGTTCCGGCGGCGCCGATCGAGTGTCCGTGAAAAATTGTGCCGTCTGCGAGCGCCAAAAGAGCGGGCGGGGCGTTTCCCTTGAGAGACAAAAGCACGGGGTTCTCCGAATGGTTAGCGGTTGACCCGGGCACGCACAAGAAACGTCCGCACCGACGGATCGGATCTGCTGACTTTCGGAGGGGGTTTGCTTGAAATGCGCCTGGGGCTGTGATTACAGCTCAGGGGTCAATTATAGCCGAGGGGGGCCGATTGCACGCCCGCTTTGCCGCTCCGGCAGCGCTCAGTGCCTGGCACTCAAAGCTGGGCGATGGAACTGGCGTGCAAGCAAATAGCTGCGGCTGCCGCAACGTTCAGAGACTCTTCTCCGCCGGGCTGACCAATGCGCACCGACAGCTTTGCCCTGGACATGAGCGCTGCGCTCACGCCCTGGCCCTCGTGACCCATAGCCCAGGCACAAGGCGTGGGCAGGCGTTGATGCTGAAGTAATTGCCCCTGGTGGGAGCTGGTGACCACCAAGGGCACCTTCAGCGCCTCGAGATCGACCTCCTCCAGCCCTTCCATCAGTTGCAACCCAAAATGAGCACCCATGCCCGCTCGGAGCACCTTGGGTGACCACAGGGCCGCTGTTCCCTTGATGGCCAAGACCTGCCTGAACCCGAATGCTCCCGCACTGCGCAAAATGGAGCCCACGTTACCGGCGTCCTGCACTCGATCCAGAATGACCGTCGCCACGTCGGGCGCCAACGCGCGCTCCGTCGGCAAGTTCACAACAAAGCCCATACCCGCTGGAGATTCGAGCCCGCTGACATCCGAAAAAAGAGCATCCGGAAACACCACGATCTTGCCGGCAGAGCTCCACCAGGCGACCGGAGCCGTTGGCCAGTAAGAGGCCGAGAATACGGCCACAGCCGGCGTCCATGCGCGCGCCAAAGCAGCCCGGCACAGGTGATCGCCCTCCAGCCATACACGCCCATATTTACGATAAGCGACAGACTCTCTGGCAAGCCGGCTCAGCTCCTTGACCAGAGGGTTGTCACGTGAGCTGATGTGAATGGCTTCCTGCGTGCTCATGACGAGCCCCCCAAATGGCAACGGCGCACCGGTGCAAAGCTCATGCGGTGCTCTGGACAGGGTCCATGCGCCTGCAAAGCAGCAAGGTGCTGCGCGGTACCGTATCCCTTGTGTTTGGCAAACCCGTAGTGCGGATATTGAGTGTCCAGGTCAGCACACCACCGGTCACGATGAACTTTGGCAACGATAGACGCCGCCGAAATAGCGGCGACAGTCGCATCACCACCCACGATGGCTTCGGCGCGGACATCCAGCACCGGCAAACGATTGCCATCCACCAACACCAATTTGGGCTGTAGTCTCAAACCCAGCACCGCCCGGCGCATGGCCAACATCGTGGCCTGAAGGATATTGATTTCATCAATTTCTTGAACGGATGCCTGCCCAATTGAGCAACACAGAGCCTTGCCTTGAATCTCGTCATAGAGACGCTCACGCTGCCGTGCCGTCAGTTTCTTGGAGTCAGCCAGCCCCTTGATTGGCTTGAGCTCATCAAGAATCACTGCAGCGGCTACGACGGGTCCCGCCAAAGGACCACGTCCGGCTTCATCAACGCCGGCAACCAGGGCCTGTGGAACTTCCCAGACCAGTGAAGCTTGCTTAGTTTTGTAGGAGGCGGAAGATCGCATCGGCGGCCAGTTGGGGCGTATCGCGCTGCAACTCGTGGTGCAGAGCTGTGAAAGTTTGGGTCAATCGCGTCATTTTCGCGGATTGGGCACTCGCTGCATCCATCCAAGCGAGGACCTCGTGGGCCAGTGCGACCGGCGTTGCGGCCTCCTGCAACAGCTCTGGCACCACAAAATCCCGGCAAAGTATGTTGGGCAAACCGACCCAAGGCTGCAATTTCTTGCGCTTCATGATGCGCCATGACAGCCAGTTCATGTTGTACGCAATGACCATCGGGCGCTTGAACAAGGCCGCCTCCAGGGTTGCCGTGCCACTAGCAATGAGCGTGACATCACAAGCGGCCAGTGCTTCATGCGATTGACCGGACAGGATGTTCACATCATCCTGAACACCCGCTTGTCTGGCCATCTGCTCAATACGAGGACGCAACGCTGGCAACGCCGGCAACACAAAATGAGTGTCAGGGCTCGCCTGTTTGATCAGCTTGACAGCCTGGAGGAAACGCGGGGCTAGATACTCGATCTCGGAGGTACGGCTGCCTGGTAACACGGCCACCACCGGGGACCGCTCCGGCAGGCCCAATCGCAATCGGGCGCTGTGTCGATCAGACTCCATGGGGATGACGTTGGCCAGAGGGTGGCCCACATAGGTCGCAGCAATGCCATGTTGCACCAGTAGCTCAGGCTCAAAAGGAAAAATGCATAAAACGTGATCTACGCCGCGCCGGATCTTTTCAACTCGCTCTGGCCGCCATGCCCATATGGACGGAGCAACAAAATGAACGGTCGGAATACCTCTTTGCTTGAGTGCGGCTTCCAGGTCCAGATTGAAGTCTGGCGCATCAACGCCTATGAAGACATCCGGCTTGTCACGGAGCAGTCGCTGCTTGAGCTGTTCGCGAATCCCCACAATTTCTCGGTAATGTCGCAACACCTCCACATAACCGCGCACAGCCAGCTTCTCACTTGGCCACCAGGCCTGCATACCCCTGCCAGCCATTTGGGGGCCACCAATGCCGAAACTGGCTATGCCCGGCCATCGGGCAATAATCCCGTCGAGTAGCAAACCAGCAAGCAGATCACCTGAGGCCTCACCGGCCACCAGGGCCGCCGTCAAGGGGGCCTTCGCCATGGATTTCAGCGAACGATCCCGCGTTGCGGCGAGGATTTGGCAAGAAAGCCCAGCATCATGTCAACATCGACCTGCACCTCGGGGGTCTGGCGGGCAAGCTCAGCAATTCGCCCACGTGCTGCATCCAGGGTCAGGTCGTCACGATAAAGTGCCTTGTGCATGCCCTTGATGGCCGAAATTCTGGCCGGCGAGAAGCCGCGACGGCGCAGGCCCTCAAAGTTCATCGACCTTGCCGAAGCAGGCTGCCCCTGGCACATCACAAAGGGCGGCAGGTCTGCAAACAACAGGGTGCACATCGCCGTCATGCTGTGGTCCCCAATGCGAACAAACTGGTGAACCACTGTAAAACCACCCAGTATGGCCCAATCGCCCACATGGACATGACCAGCCAATTGTGAGTTGTTGGCAAAAATGGTGTGATTGCCCACCACGCAGTCATGCGCCAGGTGTACATAGGCCATCAGCCAGTTGTCATTGCCGACCCGAGTCACACCGGCGTCGCCGGGGGATCCAATATTGAAGGTGCAAAATTCCCGGATGGTGTTGCGATCCCCGATCACCAGCTCGCAAGGCTCATCGGCATACTTCTTGTCCTGCGGAATCGCCCCCAGAGACGTGAACTGGAATATTCGGTTGTCCTGGCCGATGGTGGTGTGCCCTTCGATGACACTATGCGGGCCTATGGTCGTGCCCGCCCCCACCTTTACATGCGGCCCAATTAAGGTGTAGGGACCCACCGAGACTGTGCTGTCCAGCTCGGCCTTCGGATCCACGATCGCTGTTGGATGAATCAACGTCACCGCGAAGACCCTATTTGATGGCGCGTACGGCGCAGGTCAGTTCGGCCTCGACGGCTAGCTCCTGGTCAACAAGTGCCCGCGCCTTGAACTTGAAGATGCCCGCCTTCATGCGCAGTAGTTCAACTTCAAGGATCAGTTGATCTCCGGGCTCCACAGGCTTCTTGAAGCGGGCGCCATCGATGCCGGCAAAGTAGTAAACGGATTGGTCATCCGGCGTTGTGCCCATGGCGTCAAACGCCAACAAGGCGGCTGCCTGAGCCAATGCCTCAAGCATGAGCACGCCCGGCATCACAGGACGATGCGGGAAGTGCCCCTCGAAGAACGGCTCATTCATCGTCACATTTTTGAGAGCCCTGATGGTTTTGCCCTTGTCAATCTCCAGAACCCGATCCACCAGCAAAAAGGGGTAGCGATGTGGCAGTTGCTTGAGAATCTGGTGAATATCCATCATGTTGATTTTTCCTGTAAGAGTTGTTTTTCTAAATTTCGAATGCGATCCCGCAAACCGTGCAGCTGACGCAGCGTCGCTGCATTTTTTTCCCAGCTGGCATTTTCATCGATGGGAAACACCCCGCTGTAGTGACCTGGCTTGGTGATCGACCGCATCACCACGGATGCTGCAGAGATGTGCACCCCATCTGCCAAAGAAAGATGCCCCAGCACCACGGCTCCGCCGCCAACCGTGCAATGAGCCCCTATGCTGGCGCTGCCCGCCACCCCGACGCAACCGGCCATCGCGGTGTCGCGCCCTATGTGAACGTTGTGGCCAATCTGAATCAGATTGTCCAGTTTGACCCCGTCTTCAATCACCGTATCCTGGAGTGCGCCACGGTCGATACAGGTATTGGCTCCAATTTCCACATCGTTGCCTATACGAACGGCTCCCAGCTGCTCGATCTTGACCCAGCCATCGGGGCTGGGCGCGAATCCGAAGCCATCAGCGCCTATCACGACACCCGGGTGAACCAGGCAGCGCTCACCGATGTGGCAGTTTTCTCCAACCGACACCCTCGAGGTCAAAACGGTACCTGCACCTATCACCGCACCACGCTCTATGACACACAGCGGGCCGATACGGGCATCGGCATGAACAAAGGCCTCATCATCGACAACAGCCGAGGGGTGTATCGCGGGTGCAGCGGGCTTGGGTAAGCGCTTCTTCCACCACTGGGTAAGACGAGCAAAATACAGATAGGGCTGGTCGGTAACTATGCAGCTGCCGCGGGTTTGGGCGAGATCCACCATTGAGGGGCCCACGATCACACAGGCCGCGGAAGAACTTACCAACAGAGACTGATATTTGGGGTGACTCAGAAAACTCAGGTCGTGCGGACCAGCAGCTTCCAGAGATGCCAAACCAGTGATCGTCAGCTGTCCATCCCCCAGCAACTGCCCGCCCAAATCATGAACGATGGATGCGAGTGTGGTGACCATGGTGAAAAGGCAGCGCCGCAGATTGACGCTGCTGGATCACGCCAATTTACTTGGCACCTGAGTTAAGGACCTTAAGCACTTTGTCAGTGATGTCGTGCTTGGGATTGATATAGACCGCATCCTGCAGGATCAAGTCAAATTTTTCGGCCTCAGCCACCTGTTTGACCACACGGTTGGCACGCTCCAGAACCTGCTGCAACTCTTCACTTTTGCGAGCATTCAAATCTTCCTGGAACTCACGACGACGACGTTGAAACTCCCGATCCTGATCCACCAGTTGCTTCTGGCGGGTGGCTCGCTGGGCCTCAGACAAAGTCGGCGCCTCGCGCTCGAGTTTGTCTGCCGCGGTTTTAATGGCCGCGCCCTGGTCGACCAAATCCTTCTCGCGCTTGGAGAACTCCTGCTCAAGCTTGGTTTGGGCCACTTTGGCCGAGCTGGCCTCTTTGAAGATACGGTCTGTATTGACAAAACCGACCCGGAACTCTTGAGCATGTACTGACAATGTCAGCAGCGCAGTCATCAGCCCCAGGGAGCATTGACGAATAAATGGCTTCATTAGAAAGAAGTTCCGATCTGAAATTGAACGTTTTGAATTTTATCGCCGTCGAACTTGCGCAGGGGTCGGGCGAAGGCAAGTCGCAGAGGGCCAACAGGCGAAATCCAGCTAATGCCAACGCCGGTGGAAACACGCACGTCCTCGGCGTGTGCATTGACCGCCTGTTGCACATTCGATGCATACACGGCACCGGCATCGACAAATCCATACATCCTCAAGGTCCGGTCATTACCAGCACCTGGGAACGGCGCCAGTACCTCGGCATTGATGTTGAACTTGCTACTTCCGCCTAATCGAGCGCCTGTGGAGTCGATGGGCCCCAGGCTACCTTGTTCAAAACCACGCACTGAGCCCAAACCCCCGCCGAAAACATTCTTGAATATGGGATAGGGTCCCTCACCCAGGCTATCGCCCCACGCAAGCTCGCCATTGAATGCGGCTGTAAATTGCTTGCTCAAGGGGATGTACTGTTGGTACTGGTAACTGGCCTTCACGTAACGAGCGTCACCCGTGACCCCCCATTCAGCGTTCGCCCTTTGGAGACGACCCATAGTGGGAGCCAGGGCACTGTCACGGGTGTCCCTGCCCCAGCCGATGGTCAAAGGAATGGTGGACATGGCGTAACCATACTGGTCACCATATTGCTCATAGGCCACAGGTAGATAAGTGCCTTTTTCAATACTCGTTCGCTCGGCACCCAAACCAAAGTAAACCGTGTCAGTTTCGGTGAAAGGAACACCAAAGCGCACACCTGCACCGGTGGTGATCAGCTTGTAGCTGTTGATATCCAGGTAAGGACTGCTGGTGCGGTGGTAGAGGTCGTACGTTCTAGAGACACCCTCTTTGGTGAAGTAGGGGTCTGTGGTGTTAAACACCACGGTCCGGTTGACCTTGCTGGTGTTGACCTGAAGACCCAGCGAGTTGCCAGAACCAAAGGCATTGTCCTGTTTGATACCAAAGGTCAACCCCAGTCCCTCGCTGGAGGAATAGCCCGCACCCACACTCAAACTGCCCGTGGGCTTCTCGGCTACCGTGACCGTGAGATCCACCTGATCTGGCGAACCGGGCACTTCGGCGGTCTCGATACCCACATTGCTGAAATAGCCCAGACGATCCACACGGTCACGAGACAGCTTGATCTTGTCGCTGTCGTACCAGGCCGCTTCGAGCTGGCGGAACTCCCTGCGCACCACTTCATCGCGCGTGCGGCTATTACCTGCCACGGCGATGCGTCTGACGTAAGCACGGCGTGACGGTTCTGCCTGCAAAACCAAAGACACGCGATTGGTCGTGCGATCTACCTCTGGACGGGCATCGACGCGTGCAAAGGCAAAGCCAAAGGTACCAAAATAATCGGTAAAGGCCTTGGTCGTCTTGGCCACCTGGTCTGCATTGAACGGCTGCCCGGGCTGTATCGCCACCAGGGCCTTGAACTCATCCTCACGCCCCAGGTAATTGCCCTCCAGTCGCACACCCGCCACCACAAAACGCTCACCCTCTGTGAGGTTGATGGTGATGCTCATGTCCTGCTTGTTAGGGGAAATGGCCACCTGCGTAGAGTCCACCCGGAACTCCATGAAGCCACGCGCCAGGTAATAAGACTTGAGCGTTTCGATATCTGCATTCAATTTGGCGCGGGAATATCGATCCGATTTGGTGTACCAGCTCATCACACCACCCGTGTCCAGATCGAACTGCTTACGCAGCACGGACTCTTCGAAGGCCTTGTTTCCGACGATCCGAATCTCCTTGATCCGGGCGGTCTCGCCCTCTGTCACAGTGAAGGAAATATTCACCCGGTTGCGCTCAATGGGAGTGACAGTTGTGACGACTTCGGCGCCGTACAAGCTGCGATTGATGTATTGCCGCTTCAGCTCCTGTTCCGCACGATCTACCAGCGCTTTATCGAAGGGCCGGCCATCGCTCAGACCAACCTCGCGCATGGCTTTGAGCAATACGTCCTTATCAAACTCCTTGGTGCCACTGAAAGTCACTTCAGCCACTGTGGGCCGCTCCTCTACGATCACCACCAGGACGTCGCCGCTGACCTCGATGCGAACATCCTTGAACAAGCCCTGGTTGAAAAGCGACCGTATCGCGCTACTCCCTTTTTCATCATCGTAGGCATCACCCACACGAACTGGCAGGGATGCAAAAACAGTACCGGCCTCAACCCGCTGCAGTCCTT
>JBJOJH010000200.1:0-5534 GCA_046046715.1 Pseudomonadota bacterium
CGGGCGCCATTTACGAGCCCTTGAGCGGGCTTCATTCAGCACTAAGCAGGCAGTGCTATTCTTCGTGCCAGATCAGTGACAGTTCACAATTTTCAGCTCTGGTCTAAGCCCATAAATAAGATCTTTAGAACCTCATGAGCGCTATCCAGGAACAGGCCAAGTTCACCATTCTGGTCGTCGACGACGAGCCGATCAACCGTATGCTGCTGGCGGAAGCGCTGGGCAGCCAGTATTTGGTCATGTCGGCAGAGGATGGCGAGACTTGTCTTGCCATGGCAAGGTCAACGACCAACCCGCCGGACCTGATTCTTCTGGACATCATGATGCCTGTGATGGACGGCTACGAGGTTTGCCGCCGCCTCAAGGCAGATCCTCTGACGCGCCACATGCCGGTCATCTTTGTGTCTGCCAAGTCGGACCCTGACGACGAGCGCATGGGGCTGGAAATCGGTGCCGTTGATTTTGTCCACAAACCGGTCAGCTTTCCTGTTTTGCTGGCGCGCGTGGCATCCCACTTGGCGCTGAAGACGCAGGGTGATTTGCTGCGAACAAAAAACGACGACCTGGAACTGCAGGTACAGGCCCGTACGCAAGAGCTGGTGGCTTTGCAGGACGTCGCTATGGTTGCCATGGCACTGCTGGCGGAGGTGGGAGATGCCGATACCCTGCCGCACATCCGCAGGACCCAGCATTATGTGAAGGCCTTGGCGGACCAAGTGCGCGACCGACCCCCCTTTGCCGGGCAGCTGACCGATGACGCCATCCAGGCCATTTTTAGGTCTGTGCCCTTGCACGACATCGGCAATGCCGGCATACCTGACCGCGTCTTGCTCAAGCCGGGTCGGCTCTCGCCCGGCGATATTGCCATCATGAACACCCACACCCAGATCGGGCTGGATGTGATCGAGCAGGCCGAGCGTTCCATGGGAACTCCGCTACCGTTTTTGACGACGGCGAAAGACATTGTGTTGGCTCACCACGAGCGCTGGGATGGTCGTGGCTATCCTCAGGGACTGGCCGGTACGGCGATTCCGCTTTGCGCGCGTCTCACGACGATTGCCGACGTGTATGACGCCCTCATCACGCCTCGGGTTTACAAGGCCGGCATGTCGCACCAAGAGGCGATGCACGTGATCTTCCAGGAGCGCGGGCAACATTTCGACCCCGATCTGGTGGACGCCTTTGTTGAAATTCAGGAGGAGATCTCTGCAATTACAGAGCGCTTCCCGGACACCCCCGATGGCATGGAAAAAAAGATCCAGTACATGATCGCGGCCATCGCAGAAGAGGCCTGAGCCACTCCTTGCCCACTGCGGGCATGGTGGCGTTACAAGCGAAGTGGGTGGAAGGGCTCAGATCGCAAAGATCTTGCCCGGATTCAGGATGTTCTTGGGGTCCAGTGCGCGCTTGAGGGTGCGCATCATGTCGACCGCGCCGGCGCCGGTTTCGGTGACCAGGAAACCCATCTTGTGCAGGCCCACGCCGTGCTCGCCGGTGCAGGTGCCCCCCAGCCTCAAGGCGCGGGCGACCAGTGCGTGATTCAGTTGTTCTGCCGTTTCACGCTCTGCAGGCAACTCGGGGTCCAGAAGATAACCAAAGTGGAAGTTGCCGTCTCCCACATGGCCTACCAGAAAGTACGGGATGCCCGTTGCATCGGCTTCCGTGATCGAGTCCAGCAGGCAGTCTGCCAAGCGTGAAATGGGCACGCAGGTATCGGTCGAAATCACCTTGCAACCCGGGCGGGACTGCACCGCGGCAAAGTAGGCGTTGTGCCGCGCGGTCCACAGGCGGGTGCGCTCTTCGGGCGTGCTGGCCCACGCGAACGCATTGCCACCGTGGCCGGAAGCGATCTCTTGCACCAGCTCGGCCTGTTCCTTGACGCCGGTGGGGGAGCCATGAAACTCCATCAGCAGCATGGGCGACTCCGCCAGCCCCAGCTTGGCGTAGGTGTTGACCATGCGCACGGTGTTGGCATCGATCAGCTCTACACGCGCGATCGGCACGCCCAGCTGGATGATTTCGATGGTGGTGCGCACGGCGGCTTCGATGCTGGGAAACGAGCACACAGCCGCCGAAATGGCTTCGGGCAAGGGGTACAGCTTGAGCGTGATTTCGGTGATAACGCCCAGCGTGCCTTCCGAGCCCACCATCAGCCGGGTCAGGTCATAGCCGGCACTGCTTTTCTTGGCCCGGGTGCCGGTGCGAATCACATCGCCACTGGCGGTGACCACTTCCAGCGCCAGCACGTTTTCGCGCATGGTGCCGTAGCGAACCGCATTGGTGCCACTGGCCCGCGTCGCGCACATGCCACCCAGGCTGGCATCCGCCCCCGGGTCGATCGGGAAAAACAGGCCGGTGCTTTTGATCTCTTCATTGAGCTGCTTGCGCGTGATGCCGGGTTGCACAGTGACCGTCAAGTCTTCCGCATGTACCGACAGCACCCGGTTCATGCGACCCATGTCGATGCTGATGCCGCCCTGTACAGCCAGCAGATGCCCTTCCAGTGACGAGCCCACGCCAAACGGAATCACCGGTACCTCAAATTCGCCGGCGAGCTTGACCACGGTGGCCACCTCTGCGGTGTTTTCAACAAAAACGACAGCCGCTGGCGGCGGCACCGCAAACGATGACTCGTCTCGGCCATGCTGCTCGCGCACGACCTGTGCTGTGGAGCAGCGCTCACCGAAGCGTGCTTTCAGGGCCGCGATCAGTGCTTCCGGCACGGGGCGTTGCTGCACTTCGGGCATCAGGTGGGGAAGGGACGTGGGGGCGTTCATGGGGTGAGTCTCCTGTTTGTGAAATGAGTTTACGTGTCTTTGGCAGACAATTCAGCCCTCAGCTAGCCGAGACCAACGAGGAAACAAACATGGGTAACCGACTGACGCAAATCGCCACCCGCACTGGCGACAATGGCACCACAGGCCTGGGTGACAACACCCGGGTCAGCAAAAACAGCCTGCGCGTGCATGCCATGGGCGAGGTCGATGAACTCAATTCCGGCATTGGCGTGCTCCTGTGCGAGCCCATGCCCGACGATGTGCGCACTGTGCTGGTCGAGATTCAGCACCAGCTTTTCAACCTGGGGGGTGAGCTGTCGATCCCCGGGTTCGAGCTGCTCAAGGCCGATGCCGTGCTGGCACTGGACGAGGCCCTGGCCACTTACAACGACCAGCTGCCACGCCTGCAGGAGTTCATCTTGCCCGCAGGTACCCGCGGCGCCGCCCTGGCCCATGTGTCACGCACCGTGGCGCGCCGAGCCGAGCGGGCGGTGGTGGCCCTGGGCAACGAAGAAGCCATCAAGGACACGCCGCGCCAATACCTCAACCGCCTGTCTGACTTGATGTTCGTGCTGGCTCGCGTGCTTAATCGCATGAACGGGGGTGACGACGTCTACTGGAAGAGCGAGCGCATGGCGCAGTCAGTCCAGACTTGATTCAGACGCTAGAGCCGTCAGCCATTGCCTGAAAGCTTTGAGCGCTGGACGCTCCTGCGGCAGGTCTGGGGTCACCAGATAGTACGCTCGTTCACCCCGCAGCGCTTGGGGGCAGGCCACCACCAGGATGCCTGCTGCCAGTTCTGCGGCGACCAGCAGCCGCGGAATCAGCGCGACGCCCAGTCCATGTGCCGCAGCAGAGGCCAGCATCGAAAACAACTCGTAGCGTGGCCCCCTCAGAGCATCGGGTGCCTGCACACCCATGGCCTCGAACCACTGGCGCCATCCCTCCGGACGGGTGCTTTGCTGCAGCAGGGGTAAATGCACCAATGCCTGGGGTGTCAGCTCTGCTGCACCTGAGAGCAAGGCGGGGCAGCACACCGGCAACACTTCTTCGTCCAGCAGCTTGTCGGCACGCGTTCCCGGCCAGTTGGCCACTTGCCCTGGTGTGCCGGTGTACAGCGCGGCGTCAAATTCTGTGTCGGCAAACAAGAACGGGCGGGTGCGGGTGTCGATGTGCACCACAATGTCGGGGTGCTGCTGGGCCAGGGCGCCCATCCGAGGGATCAGCCAATGCGTGGCGAATGTTGGAACCGCGGCCAGCCTTAACTGGCCACCTGTGGCCTGCTGCGCCATGGCATCGAGGGTGTCGCGCTCCAGCGACTCCAGTCGTTGACGCACCTGGCGGGCATAGGCCGCCCCTGTGGGGCTGAGCGACACACCGTGGCGAGTACGACGAAACAGTTTTTGCCCCAACAGCTCTTCCAGCAGGGTGATCTGGCGGGACACCGCGCTCTGGGTCAGTGCCAATTCCTGGGCGGCGCGGGTGTAGCTTTCATGGCGAGCGGCTGCCTCAAAGCACATCAAGGCTTGGGTCGACGGTATCTTTCGGCGCATCGTGTGCTTATTGGTGGGGTTTCAATAGGTCTGTCTACGGGCCTATAAGTGAGAAAAATGCATATCAGGATGTTAAATCACCGTTTGATATGTATTTTTTGGATGTGTAACATGCGATTCAGTCATTTTCTGGAGACATCACCATGGCCCACGCTGCCTTTCAATGGCAAGACCCCTTTTTGCTGGATCAGCAACTGACCGACGACGAACGCATGGTGCGGGATGCGGCGGCGGCCTACTGCCAGGACAAGTTGCAGCCGCGTGTGACGCAGGCCTTTCGCGATGGCACCACCGATGTGGCCATCTTTCGTGAAATGGGCGAGCTTGGTTTGTTGGGCCCCACCATCCCCGAGGTCTATGGCGGCCCCGGCCTCAATTACGTGGCTTACGGCCTGATTGCCCGTGAGGTGGAGCGCGTGGATTCTGGCTACCGTTCCATGATGAGTGTGCAAAGCTCGCTGGTGATGGTGCCTATTTTTGAATTCGGCACCGAGGCGCAAAAGCAGAAATACCTGCCCAAGCTGGCCGCTGGCGAATGGATAGGCTGCTTTGGCCTGACCGAGCCTGACCATGGCTCCGACCCCAGCTCCATGGCCACTCGCGCCTACAAGGTGCCAGGCGGCTACAAGCTCACCGGCAGCAAGATGTGGATTTCCAACAGCCCCATGGCCGACGTGTTCGTGGTCTGGGCCAAGGAAGTGAGTGAGGGTGGCACCGTTGGACCCATCCGTGGCTTTGTCCTGGAAAAAGGCATGGCGGGCTTGAGCGCCCCCGCCATCCACGGCAAGGTCGGCTTGCGGGCGTCGGTCACGGGTGAGATCGTGATGGATGGCGTGTTCTGCCCGGAAGACAACGCCTTTCCCGAGGTGCAGGGGCTCAAGGGTCCGTTCACCTGCCTCAACTCAGCCCGCTACGGCATCGCCTGGGGCGCCTTGGGTGCGGCAGAAGACTGCTGGTTGCGTGCCCGCCAGTACACGCTGGACCGCAAGCAGTTTGGTCGCCCATTGGCGGCCAACCCGCTCATCCAGAAGAAGCTGGCCGACATGCAAACCGAGATCGCGCTGGGCCTGCAGGGCTGCTTGCGCCTGGGCCGCATGAAAGATGAAGGCACGGCATCAGTTGAAATTACCTCCATCCTCAAGCGCAACTCTTGTGGCAAGGCGCTGGACATCGCCCGAATGGCGCGGGACATGATGGGTGGTAA
>JBJOJH010000201.1:0-4054 GCA_046046715.1 Pseudomonadota bacterium
GGCGGCAGCAAGGTGGGCGCCATGATTGGTGCTCGGGGTTGTGTGGAGGCCATTGCTGGCACCAGCACCTATCTCGTGACGGTGGCCTGGCAAGGCCTGGCACCCATTTCATCACCCGCACCCACTTGCGGTAAAGACCTGTACGACGGGGCCAGTGGTTCACCCTGCGCAAATGATCTTTGCCGGCGGGTTGTGACCACGATGGTCCAAGTCGGCAACATGGCGCCTTGAAGGCGGGATTGCTCATGACCTTTAAGAACAGACGCAAGTACATGCGCAAGAGTAGGTTCGCCATGCGAGCAGCCCAGCAAGGCATGACCCTGGTCGAGTTGATGGTGGCCGTCACCCTTAGCCTGCTGATCTCGGTGGCCTTGCTGACCTTGTTCGTGAACGTTTCCCGATCCAACAACGAGCTGGCCAAAACCAATCTACAGATTGAAAACGGGCGTTTTGCCATGCAGTTTTTGCAGGCCGATCTATCGCACGCCGGGTATTGGGGAACGTATTTGCCTAAGTTCGACAACCTAGCCTTCACCGGAATACCGAATGACGTGCCCACTGCCGTGCCTGACCCGTGCAAGTCGTTTGCCACCTGGACGGCGCAAGACAAGCTCAATTTGGTCGGCATCAGCGTGCAGACCTACGATGCGGTTCCGGTCACCTGCACCGGCTTGATTACCAGTGTGCAAGCCAATACAGATATTCTGGTGGTGCGCCATGCGGAGACCTGTTCTCCCGGGGATACCAATTGCGAGGCCCTGGACACTACCAAAACCTACTTTCAGTCCTCACTGGATGCCGACTGTGCCGGCGCGGCCTCTTACCCCACCTTTGTACTGGACAACGCGGCCGCTTCATTCACACTGAAGACGCGCAACTGCACCACCGTGGCACCGTTGCGCAAGTTCATCTCCAATATTTACTACGTCAGAAACTACGCTGTCACCGCGGGCGATGGCATTCCTACGCTGATGCGCTCCGAGTTTGATGTGAGCAGTGGCGTGCCCACTCAGCTGGCGGCCGTGCCCCTGGTGGATGGCATCGAAGGCTTTCGTGTCGAGCTGGGCATAGACAGTCTGAGCCGCAGTGGGGCGGCAATCAACTACGCCAATGCGGTCGTCTGGACAGACGCGACCCTTGAGAGTAACCCCACCAACCGTGGCGATGGGCAGGTGGACGGCGACTATGTGCGCTGCACCACCGCCGTGCCCTGCACGGCAGCGCAGCTGATGAACACGGTTGCGGTCAAGGTGTTCATGCTAGCCCGTGCCCGCGAAGCCACCAGTGATTACACCGACACCAAAACCTACGCCATGGGCTCCACAAGCAGTGGGCCCACCCTGACGCCCGGCGGCAGCTTCAAAAGGCATGCTTTCAGCACCACGGTGCGCCTGGTCAACACATCCGGAAGGCGCGAGACACCATGACCGGCTACCTGCCACTTAGGCCCCTGCGCGCCAGTGCCCGACAGCAAAAGGGCGCCACCCTCATCATCGGGCTGATTCTGCTGACCTTGATCGCCATGGCGGTGTCCACAGCTTTCATGATGAGTTCCACCAACCTGAAGGCGGTGGGAAACATGCAAAGCCGTGATGAGGCCCTGGCCGCTGCCAATGACGCCATCGAGGCGGTGATTTCAACCCAGCTCAAGACGGTTGGTACTGTGTTCAATGCGCCCGTCGCAGACCAGCGCCTGGTGGACATCGACCGTGATGGTGTGAATGACTACACCGTCAATGTCGAAAAGCCGGTTTGTCTGGAATCTGCGCAGGCCTCTGCGGGGTCATCCGACGGGGCGGGCACCAGCTTGACGCTGGGTGACGGCTATAGCTCGATGGTTTCTTACCGCACCCTCTGGGAAATTCGCGCTACCGCAACCGACACCCGAAGTGGTGCCAAAGTCGTGATTCGGCAGGGTGTAAGAGTCACCCTGACCGATGCGCAAAAAACCACTTACTGCCCCTGAGCTGGCCTCAGTTCTGAATGGAATTTGTTATGAAAAGCTATTTCTTACGATGCGCCCTGGGTATCTTGGTGCTGTTGCAGGCCGCTCTGGTTCAGGCCGAGGACATCGATTTATTCACGGGCGCCAGCGGCGCCAGCAGCATTCCCAATGTGTTGATCATTGTTGATAACACGGCGAATTGGACCACTCCTTTCACCAATGAAATCGCAGCCTTATCCAATACGATCTCGGCCTTGCCAGTGGGCAAATTCAACGTGGGTTTGATGATGTTCACCGAGACGGGTAGCGGCGACTCGGGTAATGATGGTGCCTACGTGCGCTCTGCCATAAGGCCACTCGATGCAGCCTACAAAACCAAATTGGTGAATTTGATCAACGGTTTTGATGTGAGTGCTGACAAAGGAAACGGCGGTAAGGCGGCTTTGTCCCTGCTGGAGGCCTATCGCTATTTTTCTGGCGGTGCGCCCTATGCAGGTAACAACAAAAACAAAGCTGACTACTCCGGAAACACCTTTTCGTTTAAGGTAGGAAGCAATGACATTTCCGCAGCGTCCAAAGCGATCTGGGGCACGACCGGAAACGCCTTGGCATCCAAAGCAGACACCAGCTACGAGGCCCTGCCGGCGTCCGGTTGCGCCAGCAAGACTTACATCATCTACGTCAGTAATGGCCCTGCCCAGGATTCCGCCACTGACATTACTACCGCAGTAAATGCCTTGACTGCACTGGGAGGTAACACCACCGCCATCCCCTTGTCACCCAGCGGATCCCAGGGAAACCCTGCTGATGAATGGGCCAGGTTCATGCACAACAGCGACTTACAAACGTCCGTCTACACGATAGACGTGGATAAGGTCACATCCGGGCAGGGGCCCGGCTGGACGGCCTTGCTCAAGAGCATGGCGGGTGTGAGCAGTGGCAAGTATTTTGATGTGGTCAGCTCGGGCACCCAAATTGCCACGGCACTGGGGAGCATCTTTACCGAAATTCAGGCGGTCAACAGTGTGTTTGCATCGGTGAGCTTGCCGGTGAGCGTGAACACTCAAGGGACTTATTTGAATCAGGTGTTTGTGGGTATGTTCAGGCCCGATTCAGATGGCTATCCGCGCTGGGACGGCAATCTCAAACAGTACAAGCTGGGCTATAACAACGGAAATCTGGGCTTACTGGATGCAGACAATGCCGATGCCATCAACACCCAGACAGGTTTTATTGCCGAGTGCGCACGCAGTTTCTGGACGCCCACCAGTGTGGACAGCTACTGGTCATTTCAGCCCAACGGCAAGTGTCTGACAGTGAGCAATTCGGCGCAGTCCAACTACCCGGACGGCAACATTGTGGAGAAGGGCGCGCAAGCGCACGTCCTGCGCAACAGCACCCTGGCATCTCGAAACGTGAAGACCTGCTCACCCACGTTTGCGTCCTGCACTTCGCTGACCAATTTTGATACGTCCAATACCGCCATCACCGACACCTTGCTCGGTGCCGACGCCACCTACAGCCGCACCGAGCTGATCAACTGGGCCCGGGGCGTGGATACCGTAGACCAAAATGCCAACGGCAACACGACCACCGAGTTTCGACCGTCTGTACATGGCGATGTGGTTCATTCCAGGCCTGTAGCGATTAACTTTGGCACAGATGCCTCACCGCAAGTGGTGGTGTTTTATGGTGCCAACGATGGCATGCTGCGTGCCGTGAACGGCAACCGGACGGCTGCCATCGGCACGGCAGCAGCCGGTAGCGAGCTTTGGTCCTTCATGCCGCCCGAGTTTTACAGCAATATCAAACGCTTGCGCGCCAACACCACACAGATCAGTTACCCGGGTGTAACGGGCGGGGCGGCCAAGCCATACGGCATCGATGGGCCTATTACCTCGGTCACGTCGGGCAGCAGCACCTGGTTGTACGCAGGTATGCGCCGGGGCGGACGTGCCTTGTACGCATTCGACGTGACCACACCGGCCAGCCCGACACTGAAATGGAAGATCGGCTGCCCTAATCTGGCGAACGACACCGGTTGTACCTCGGGCTTTGACCAGCTGGGACAAACCTGGTCGGGAGCGGTTTCTCTGAAGGCATCCGGCT
>JBJOJH010000202.1:0-9117 GCA_046046715.1 Pseudomonadota bacterium
CGCCGGAGCTGCGTGCGGCCTACAACGAAGCCTTGCCCCGGGTGACCGAATTCTTCACCCGATTGGGTGCGAGCGAACAGCTCTACGCCAAATACAAGGCCATCGACCCCGCCACCCTGAACGTTGAACAAGCTCAAGCACATCGCAACGCGGTGCGCAATTTCGTGCTGGGGGGAGCCGAGCTAAAGGGCTCGGCGAGAGAGCGATTTGCCGCGATCCAGGAGCGGCAAGCGGAGATCAGCCAGAAGTTCAGTGAAAACGCCCTCGATGCCACCGACGCCTTCAGCTACTACGCGGCAGCCTCCGAGCTCGAGGGTGTGCCTCAAGATGTCATGCAGACCGCGCGCGCAGCTGCCGAAGCAGAAGGCAAGGCGGGCTTCAAACTCACGCTCAAGATGCCGTGCTATCTGCCGGTCATGCAGTTTGCCAGCAGCAGTGCGCTGCGTGAAAAGCTGTACCGCGCCTATGTGACGCGCGCGTCCGACCAGGCGGCACCTGATGCATTGAAGTTCGACAACTCCGCACTGATAAGCGAAACACTGGCACTGCGCCTGGAAGAGGCCCGGTTGCTGGGCTACCAGAACTTCGGAGAACTCTCGCTGGTGCCCAAAATGGCCGAATCTCCAGCCCATGTCATCGACTTTCTGCGTGATCTGGCCAACAAAGCGCGCCCCTTTGCAGAGCGCGATCTGGCAGACATGCGGGCTTTTGCCGCTGAACACCTGAACCTGGCAGACCCCCAGCCCTGGGACTGGCCCTATATCAGCGAGAAGCTCAAGGAAGCGCGCTACGCCTTCAGCGAACAGGAGGTCAAGCAGTACTTCACTGCGCCGAAGGTGCTGGCAGGCCTGTTCAAAATTGTCGAGACACTTTTTGACTTGCAGATTCGGGGGGACCAGGCACCGGTCTGGAACCCAGGTGTTTCCTTCTACCGAATTGAGCGCATGCGCCCCGCCCAGAACGGCCAGGAAACAAGCGCGACGCTGGTGGGGCAGTTTTACCTGGACCCGACCGCACGCAGCGGCAAGCGCGGCGGTGCCTGGATGGACGACGTCCGCACCCGTTGGTTGCGTCCCGACACCCACCAGCTGCAAACGCCGGTGGCCCACCTGGTTTGCAATTTTGCGGACGGTGTGGAAGTGAACGGTGTACGCCAACCCGCCCTGCTCACGCATGACGACGTCACCACCCTGTTCCATGAATTTGGCCACGGCCTGCATCACTTGCTGACCCAGGTGAATGAACGTGACGTCTCTGGCATCAGCGGCGTGGAGTGGGACGCCGTGGAGCTGCCCAGCCAGTTCATGGAAAACTTCTGCTGGGAGTGGGATGTGCTCAAGCACATGACGGCCCATGTCGAGACGGGTGAGGCCCTGCCGCGCGAGCTGTTTGACAAGATGCTGGCAGCCAAGAACTTTCAAAGCGGCATGCAAACGCTGCGACAAATCGAGTTCTCCTTGTTCGACATGCTGCTGCACACCGCGCACGACCCGGATGAAGATCTGATGAGCTTGCTTAAGCAGGTGCGGGAAGAAGTCGCCGTGGTGCAGCCACCGCAGTGGAGCCGTACGGCACACACCTTCAGCCACATTTTTGCGGGTGGCTACGCAGCCGGCTACTACAGCTACAAGTGGGCCGAAGTGTTGAGTGCCGATGCCTATGCAGCCTTTGAAGAAAGTGCCGACGCACAAGGGAGACCCAGCGCCCAAACAGGCCGCCTTTACCTTGAATCTATCCTGGAAGCGGGAGGTAGCCGTCCCGCGATGGCGTCTTTCAAGGCATTTCGCGGTCGCGAACCCAGCTTGGAGGCTCTATTGCGTCATCAGGGCATGAGTTCGAATCCTGCCCATTGATGTCCGGCGCAGAATAGCGACCAGGAGGCCCAGAATGTTCCAGCCACAGCTTGATGTACCAATTCGCAAATGCGCTGATTTGACTGGCGGCTTTGGCCCCATGGTGCAAGCCGTGAAAACGACCGCTTGGTCTTTATGCCTCTTGGGCGGCCTGGGTGGCAGTCTGCTTGATGCAGCTCATGCTCAAAGCTTGTACCGGATCGTTGGGCCCGACGGAAAAGTCACTTTCACAGACCAGCCGCCCCCTGCCACTGCCAAAGCGGTGACTACACCAGCACTGAAAGGCTCCGCTTCCGAGCAAGCCAGTTTGCCCTATGAACTGCGCCTGGCCACCAGCAAACACCCCGTCACGCTCTACACCACCGACAAATGCAAGCCTTGCGACAGCGGGCGACAGATGCTGTCAGCGCGGGGCATTCCGTTTGCCGAGCGTACGATCACCAGCAACGACGATGCTCAGGCCCTTCAAAGGCTTAGCGGCGCCAACTCCCTGCCTTTCTTGTCGGTAGGCAGCAAACAGATCAGCGGTTACTCAGACAGTGAATGGGCCCAGGCCCTGGACAGCGCGGGCTACCCAACCAAATCAGTCCTGCCCAGCAACTTTAGAAATGCGCCGGCAGAGCCCTTGGTCACTGTGCAAAAAGCGCCACCGCCTACAGAGGTCGCGAGCCCACCCAAGGCTGAGCGCGCCCCAGTAGCGCCGCCAGCCCCGGGCAGCGCCAACCCGGCCGGCATCGTTTTTTAGGCTGATGTCGCCTTTGGCGCGTTGAAGTCCATAGTCTTGACACCCGCCGCAGTGCCCAACAAGCAGATTTGAGCGCGCTGGCGAGCAAACACCCCCACCGTGACAACGCCTGGCCATTGGCTGACTTCCAATTCAAAGGCCACTGGATCGGTGATGCTCAAACCCGTGACATCCACAATGTGCTGGCCGTTGTCGGTGACCAGGGGGGTGCCGTCCTTGAGCCGCACCGCTGCTTGTCCACCTTTGGCAGCAAATTGACGCACGATGCTGGCCGACGCCATGGGTACGACCTCTACAGGCAAGGGAAAGCGGCCCAGGGTTTGCACCAGCTTGGACTCGTCAGCAATGCAGACAAAGCGGCGCGACTGAGCTGCCACGATCTTTTCGCGAGTGAGTGCAGCCCCTCCGCCCTTGATCATGTGGCCACTGCCATCAATCTCATCGGCACCGTCGATGTAAACCGACAGCTCGCTCACCTCATTGGCATCGAACACCTGGATACCCAAAGCCTTCAGACGGGCAGTGGAGGCCTCGGAACTGGATACCGCGCCCTTGATCTTCCCCTGCATGGTGCCTAAGGCATCAATGAATTTGTTGACCGTGGAGCCGGTACCTACGCCCACGATGTCGCCAGGCACCACATAGGCTAACGCCGCTTGGCCCACCAGAGTTTTGAGTTCGTCTTGGTTCATTTGAGACAATCAAAGAAAACCGAAATTATCCAATGTCGCTCATCCCCTACGCACTCGCCCGCCCCTTTTTGTTTGGCATGGATGCTGAAAAAGCCCATGAACTCACGCTGCACTCGCTGGCCAGATTTCAGGGCACGCCACTGGCTTGCCTGTATGCCCAGACGCGGGTGGAAGACCCTGTCCAGGTGGCGGGCTTGCTTTTCCCCAACCGTGTGGGATTGGCCGCTGGCCTGGACAAGAACGCCCGCTGCATCGATGCCCTGGGCGCCATGGGTTTTGGCTTTGTCGAGGTGGGCACCGTCACGCCATTGGGCCAAAGCGGCAACCCCAAGCCGCGCATGTTCCGTCTGCCACAAGCCCACGCCCTGATCAACCGACTGGGCTTCAACAACGACGGGCTGGCCGCCTTTTTGACGAACGTACAAGCCTCTGCATTACGCCGCAAAACCGACCAGTCTGCCACCACCCGCCGCAACTCGGCCCCGCCCATGTTGCTGGGCCTGAACATCGGCAAGAACGCCGCCACACCGATTGAGCGCGCCACAGACGATTACCTGGCGTGCCTGGACGGTGTATACCCACATGCCGACTACGTCACGGTCAACATCTCCAGCCCCAACACCAAAAATCTGCGCAGCCTGCAAAGCGATGAAGCATTGGACGCCCTACTGGGCGCCATTGCTGAGCGTCGGGAGCAACTCGTCGCCAAGCATGGCAAGCGCTCACCCATTTTTCTGAAAATTGCGCCCGACCTGGACACCGAGCAGATCGAAGTCATTGCCGCCACCCTGAAACGGCATGGTCTGGACGCGCAGGGCCAGGCCAACAACGCCTGGGGAGTGATTGCCACCAACACCACACTGAGTCGGGATGCCGTGCAGGGCTTACCCCACTCACAGGAAACCGGCGGCTTGAGCGGCGCTCCCGTTCTGGCTATGAGCAACCGCGTGATCAGCCAGTTGCGCACGAGTCTGGGCAAGAGCTTCCCCATCATCGGGGTCGGCGGCGTCATGTCGGCGCAAGACGGCCTCAGCAAGATTCAGGCAGGTGCCGATGTCGTCCAAATTTACACCGGGCTGATCTACAAAGGCCCCCAGCTGGTGACCGAAACGGCACGTGCCATCCAGCAAGCCTGCCAGAAATAGGGATCAAAAAAGCACTGCAAGGAGTGTGGCCATGGCATCTGGCCCATCAAGGTTTGGGCTTGCCGGAGGCCTCAGAGCCTGCTGACCGCTGCGAGCGCATCTCTTGCAATTGGCGACGCAAAGCCAACAGCTCTTCAGGCGTCAGTCGACGCCCCGGATCATTGCCCTTCACCGTCGCCTCGCCGTTCGGGTCACCGGCTTCGGTATATCGCTGGGTTTGCAGGGCCTGACGCAGCTCTTGCCGACGCTGATCCCGGCCCGAAGTCCAGTCCGCGCAGGCCGGACCAATGGCCGATGCGCTCAGAAGCAGGAAGGCCAGGGGCGTCAGTCGACGTCCGGCACCCACCCACAGGGTGTGCCGCATGCCACAGATCAGGCTGGAATGACAGTGACTCAACATGGTGGGAGATTGTTCCTTGTCAAACCGCCACGCTGCCCTGCTGTTTTGTAACAGTGTGTCAAACCTCGGCCCGAATACTTAATTTTGTACGTCACATATCGGCAAAATCGCGCTTGTTACATTTTTGGATGCTGCCATGACGCACAACCTGCCCCGCGCTGACAAGATCCTCGTGGTCGATGACGACGCCCGTATCCGCGACCTGCTGCGACGCTATCTCACGCAAGAGGGGTTCGAGGTCTACTTGGCGGAAGATGGCAAGGCCCTGAGCCGCATCCTGTTGCGCGAGCCGGTGGACCTGATCGTGCTCGACCTCATGCTGCCCGGCGAAGATGGTTTGTCGATTTGCAGGCGCCTGCGTGCCGCCAACGACCGTACGCCCATCATCATGCTGACGGCCAAGGTCGAGGATGTGGACCGCATCGTCGGCCTGGAAGTGGGTGCAGACGATTACCTGGGCAAACCCTTCAATCCGCGCGAACTGCTGGCCCGTATCAACGCCGTGCTGCGCCGTCGACCTGCCGCGGAGGTACCCGGCGCACCCTCGACCGACAACGAAGTGGTGAAATTTGGGCAATTCACATTCGACCTGGGCGCCCGCACGCTGGCCAAAGCCGGCACCGACCTGCCTCTCACCTCGGGTGAGTTCGCCATGCTCAAGACGCTGGTGCGCCACCCGCGCCAGCCACTGTCGCGGGAAAAACTGGCGCAGTTGGCCCGTGGCCGGGAGTTCGAGCCCTTTGACCGTAGCCTGGACGTGCAGGTTTCCCGTCTTCGTAAGCTGGTCGAGGTTGACGCCACCAATCCCCGTTACATCCAGACTGTCTGGGGCGTAGGCTACGTCTTCGTGCCGGATGGCGCAAACTGAAATCCTGCCGACACCGCAGTCGGCAAGCCAAGAGGAGAACGGTATTGCGCTGGGCACTTCAACCTCGCAAAGCTGGCGACTCAGCCTGTTCTGGCGCACGTTTTTTCAGATCGGATTGCTGCTACTGGTCAGCCTGGTGATCTGGCTACAGGCATTGAGAGTGACCGAGATGGAGCCGCGGGCCATGCAAACGGCGCAGCAGCTCACGACCCTGGTCAACCTGAGCCGGGCGGCCCTGGTGCACTCAGATGCCATTGCCCGCGTCTCTCTGATCAAGTCCATGACCGACCTGGAAAGCGTGCGCATCGTGCCGCGCGAGCCCGATGACGAATTTAACGTCTTTGGCACCGATGCACTGAGCCAGGGTATCGAGCAGGAGATGAAATCGTTGCTGGGCAAGGACACGGTAGTAGCCAACAATGTGAACGGTGAATCTGGTTTGTGGATCGGTTTCACAATTGAAGACGACGACTATTGGCTGCAGACCGACCCCGCCCGCTTCGACCGACCCGGCGGTCGCACCTGGATGATCTGGCTCTCAGGTGCCATGGTGCTGTCACTGTTGGGAGCGGCGCTCATCGCACGTCGCATCAACGCTCCCCTGCGCAAACTAGCCTTGGCCACCGCCCGTGTGCACGATGGGGACTTTGGCGCGGCTCAACTCGACCCCCATGTGGGCACCACCGAGATTCGGGAGGTCAATATCGGCTTCAACCAGATGACGCGCAAGCTGGCCGAAATTGAACAAGAGCGGGCCGTGATGCTGGCGGGCATCTCACACGACCTGCGCACGCCGCTAGCACGACTGCGGCTGGAAACCGAGCTGAGCGTGCCCGATGCGCAGGCCCGTGACCACATGGCCAGTGACATCGAGCAGCTCGACGCCATCGTGGATAAATTCATGGACTACGCCCGAGCTGTCCATGTACGCATGGCAGCAGTGCCTTTGCGCGCGGTGGTTGAAAGCTGTCGCTACGCCGTCAAGGACCACGGCAAGCTGGAGATCAGCATCGATATCGACGAGCAATTGGCGGTACTGGCTGACGAAGTGGAACTGGGCCGGGTGATTTCGAATCTGCTTGAGAACGCCCGACGCTACGGGCGATCCGTCGATGGCGTGGCCCGGGTGGAGATCTCGGCCCGCACGCGTGATGACTGGGTCAAAGTACTGGTTCGCGATCATGGTGCGGGTGTGCCAAATGAGCAACTGCCGCAATTGACCCAACCGTTTTTCAGAGGCGATGCGGCCCGGACAGCGGCCAATGGTTCAGGCTTGGGCCTGTCGATCGTCGAGAAGAACATCCACCGCATGGGCGGCCTGTTCGCGCTGGTCAATGCCGAGGGCGGCGGGCTGGCCGCGCACATCAAGCTACAGCGGGCGCCCTGATCAACAGCACCACGGCGCGGGCCTCGATGCCCTGCCCCTGGCCTATCGGGCCTAACTTCTCGGCGGTCTTGGCTTTGACGTTGATGTCCTCCACAGCCATGCTCAAGGCCTGCGCAATGCGCTCACGCATGCTGGCTATGTGTGGTGCAAGCTTGGGCGCCTGGGCAATGACCGTGCTGTCGATATTGCCAATAGCGTAGCCACGCTCGCGCACTCGGCGCGCCACTTCAGCCAGCAAGGTGGCAGAGTCGGCCCCTTTGAAGCGCACATCGGTGTCCGGAAAATGGCCGCCAATATCTCCCATTGCAGCAGCACCCAGCAAGGCATCGGTGATGGCGTGCAGCAAGACATCGGCGTCCGAGTGGCCGAGCAGGCCCAGGTGGTAAGGAATATCCACCCCACCGATGATGAGCTTGCGCCCGGGCACCAGGGCATGTACATCCCAGCCCTCGCCGATTCGTATCGTCATGATTGTCCTTTGCTGAGCCTGGACAGCAGCACGGCTTCTGCCAAATCAAAATCTTCGGGGAAGGTTACCTTGAAATTTTGCCCACTTCCGACCACCAGACGAGGTCGAAGGCCCACTGCCTCCATGGCGCTCGACTCATCGGTCACGGCACTACCAGCCACCATCAGCGCGTTCCGCAAAGCACCGATGCGGAACATCTGGGGCGTTTGGGCCAACCATTTGTCAGCCCGTGGCAGCGTGGCGGCCACGCGGCCTTGATCATTGCCCGCCTTCAGCGTGTCGGGCAGAGGTTGGGCCAACAAGCCGCCCACATCGTCGTCCCTGCAGGTATCGATCAACTTCTGAATCAGCTCCGGCGTGATCAGGCAACGGGCGGCGTCGTGCACCAGCACCCAGTCGTGCTCGCTGGCGCCTTGAGCCAGCAAGGCCGCCAAACCATTGCCAACCGTACCTGCGCGGCTGTCTGCACCGCAATGAGCCAGCTGACAAACTGGCACGCTATGCGCCAGCGTCTCAAACACCACGTCGTCCGGCGCCAACGCCACCAGCGTTGCGGCGATCGCCTCGACTCGGGCAAAAGCCTGCAAGGTATGCAGCACCAGGGCCTGCCCAGCCACTTGGCGATACTGCTTGGGCTCGCCAGCGCCGGCTCGGGTGCCGGTGCCTGCACAAGGGATCAGCCCCCAAAACCTGGGCGCGGGCGTCTGGCAAGTAGGAAAAGAGTGCGTGGAAACATCAGTCATAAGAGTGGGCCATTCTAAAATCGACCCTGACGCCTGATGACACCCCCCGCCTTGGCTGCCGGGGGGTGTTTTCATTGGGTTAACCCGGAACCGCTTATTCATGGACCTGCCCAAACTCAGCCCCGGCAAGCGCTACACGCTGCCCCGCCCCGCCGGATCTGCCGACGCTCTGCTGCTGGCCCAGCTGGCCCGGCGCGACAAATCCAGCCAAAAGCTGACCGCCATCGTCACTGCCGATGCGCTGGACGCGCGACGGCTGATGGAGGAGATGGCCTTTTTTGCACCCGAGCTGCGCTGCGCCATGTTTCCGGACTGGGAAACCCTTCCCTACGACACGTTTTCGCCCCATCAGGATCTGATCAGTGAACGGCTGGCCACGCTATGGCGCATTTCCCAGCACGACAAGGACACCGGCGCCGATGTGGTGCTGATTCCGGCCACTACCGCGCTGTACCGGGTGGCGCCCCCCAGCTTTCTGGCCGGCTACACCTTCGAGTTCAAGGTCAAGCAAAAGCTCAACGAAGGCAAGCTCAAGGCCCAGCTGACCCTGGCCGGCTACAGCCACGTCACCCAGGTCGTCAGCCCGGGCGAATACGCTGTGCGCGGTGGTTTGATCGACCTGTTTCCCATGGGCAGCCTCGTTCCCTTCCGGGTGGACCTGTTCGACGACGAAATCGACAGCATCCGCACCTTTGACCCAGACAGCCAGCGCAGCCTGTACCCGGTACCAGAGGTTCGCCTGCTTCCCGGGCGCGAATTCCCCATGGACGACGACGCACGTTCCCGGTTTCGCAGCCGCTGGCGCGAGTTGATGG
>JBJOJH010000203.1:0-9281 GCA_046046715.1 Pseudomonadota bacterium
GTTCCAGTAGGTAGGTCAAACCTATCAGGGCATTGAGCGGCGTTCTGATCTCATGGCTCATATTGGCCAGAAACAGACTCTTGGCCTCATTCGCAGCCTCTGCCTGCAAGGTGCGCATGGCAAGCTGGTTGGCTTCTTGCAACTCATGTTCGAGCTGCTTGCGTTCGGTCAGGTCGGAGGAAATTCCAATAAAACCATCGAGCTCGCCCCGGTCGTTACGTAACTCACCCACCGTCAGCAAGACCGGGATCCGGGTGCCGTCGCGGCGCACATACAGCCACTCGTTGTTGTCACCCGCCACCGAGCGAACATCAGGACGGAATATTTCTCCCGGCGACAGAGGCCGCCCAAGCCGCTGCGACAAGGCCCGGACACGGCTACGCACTTCCTGTGCATCATGAAACTGGGACATCACGGCAGAGCCGATAACTTCACCTGCGCTGTAGCCCAATAGTTTTTCGGCTGCCGGATTGAACAGCCTGACGGTGCCTTCAGCATCGGTCACGATCACCGCACTCAGGGCGTTGTTGATCAGGATCTGCTCACGCGCCGAGGCCATTTCCAGCTGTACGCCCCGCTCTTGAACTTGCTGAGCCAAAGTCTGATTAAGTTGCAGGATCTGGGCCTCTGCCGCCTTGCGATCAGTGATGTCGCTGACCAGTGTTGCGATGCCCAGAACATGACCGTCGGCATCCCGAATGGGCGATGCGGAAATGGTCACGTCCAGCAAACTGCCGTCTTTGCGCCGGCGCACGGTGTCAAAGGCCGTGAGGGACTCACCCTGAGCCACTTTCACCAGAATTTCACGTTCCTCCTGCAGCCTGTCGGAGGGGATGATGAGCTCCAACAGGGTACGGCCTATCACTTCCTGAGCGGGATAGCCAAAAATATGCTCGGCTGCCGCATTCCAGTCGGTAACCACGCCATCCAGAGTTTTACCGATCACTGCGTCACTGGAGCTGGCCACGATGGCGGCCATCCGCTCTTGCTGCATCAGAATTTGCTTGCGCTGCAAGGTGCCCTGGCGCAGCAAGACCCACAAAAGCATCGCGGCAGACACCCCCCCAGCCAGCAGCAAAAAGAGGGCAAATGGGTTGCGCTGGTTCAGTTGCCGAATAAAGGCTGGCCGTGCGCTGACATCCAGGGCCCACTGCCGTCCGTATATTGGCAAGACCACGCGGCGGGTCAGCCCCGTTGAAAGCTGCTGAGGCAGCACGGTGGAACCGTGCAAAACATCCTCGCCGCTCGGCGAGGCGGCGTCTTTCAGCGTGAGGGCTATCGGGCCATCCGGCAGCTCCAAGCCTCTGAGCACTTCACTCAGCTCCATGGGCGCATAAGCCCAACCCAGGATGGCTTGACGACGTTCCTGAAGGGTGGAAATGGGCGCGGTGGGCTGGTAAATCGGCAGCAGTAGCAGCACCGATTGCAAGACACGCCCTTCTGACTGCACCAGTGTGATGGGCCCCGTCAGAACGGGTTCACCCAAATCCCTGGACAGCTCAGCGGCCTGACGTCGATTGGACTCGGAGGCCACATCCAGCCCCACTGCCGGCAGATTAGCCGCCTGCGGCTCAATGTACTGAATGACATAAAGGTCGCCAGCATGAGTTTCGATTTGCCGGATGCGAAAGTCCGGAAAACCATCGCGACGAGCCTCCATCAAAAATGCGTCGACCCGATCAACCGGCACATGGCGGATAAAACCAAAGCCCCGTGCACCTGGAAATTCGCGTTCGATATCACGCGAGACACTGTATTGGTGGAATCTCTCCCGTGTCACGCTGTCGCCTCCAGCACCGATCACCAAACCGCGCGCGCCCCGCAAACCGTAGGCATAGCGCCCCATGCGGGTCCGAATTTCCTGAACCAACTGATCGGATGCCGCCTCGAAGCGGACTTGCCGTTCGGCCAGATTGCTGTGGTGCTGCCACCACGCCACCGTCAAAGCAAGCAGCATCCCGGCGGACCAGGCCAAGAATCCAAAACCAAACAAAGGCCGGGCTCGGATCATGTTGAACAATCTCAGCCTAGGCTGGCACGTGCCCGGCCGCTGTTTTTGGCCACGTAAAGCGCCCTGTCGGCCGCTTGCAGCAGCCGTTCAGGCAGTGGGCTGTCGAGCGCCTCTGTGCTAGCCACGCCTATGCTGACCGTGACAAAAGACGCTACATCCGAGGCAGCATGCGCGAGCCCAAGTTCTTCCATGCTGGCCAGAAGGGACTGGGCCACATGCATGGCACCAGCACGGTCCGTATCAGGCAGCATCAGGACAAACTCTTCGCCACCATAGCGGGCCACGATATCGCCCGGCCTTTGGCAAAAACGCGTCAGCTGCGCGGCCACTCGCTGCAGACACACGTCTCCCGCCTGGTGCCCGTAGTGATCGTTGTAACGCTTGAAGTGGTCCACATCCACCATCAGCAAAGCCATTGACTGCCCACTGCGCCTGGCCAGCCGCCAAGCCTGCGCGTAGCCCTGATCAAAAGCCCGGCGGTTGGCCACCCCGGTGAGTCCATCGTGGGTCGCCATCTCGCGCAGCTCGTGCGTCAACTGCTGCACCTTGAGTTGGGTTTGCACACGGGCCATCAGGGGCGCAGTCCGGATGGGCTTGGTGATGAAGTCAGCCGCCCCTGCTTGCAGCACCGCCACTTCCAGGGCTTCTTCGTCGTGACTGGTGACAAAAATCACAGCCACTTCCTGCAAAGAGGGGGCCTGACGCATGTCCTGCATGACCTGCAAACCGGTCATATCACCCAAGTCGGCGTCGAGCAGAACCAAATCGGGCAGCCATTCGCGGGCCTGGTGCAGAGCCTCAGCACCCGAGCTGGCAAAACGGATGTTTGCTATCGGCTTGAGTAGCCGACCCATGATCTGGATAACCGTGGGGTCATCGTCAACGAGCAATAACTTGGGCAGCGTGGGCATGGTCACTTTCAAAACAGACAGCGAACCGGCATCATTGACAAGCGAAGCGACTCAGGTATCCATCCACTGATCCAACTTTTGAGCCTGGGGTTGAGCGCTCAGATGCGCTTGTTGGGGGACGCAAGAGCCCTCGGGTCGGCTAACCGAGAGCTGTTCGATGGCCCGCCACAGCAAGGCAATTTGCTCGTCCTGGTCCTTGCACGAGTCAATCAGGCCACGCAGGGTCTGGCTGACGGGATCGTCTTCCTGGGTAATGCCGTAAGCAGAAAACTGGCGGGCCGGGGTGGCGTCGGCACTGGCACCGTCGCGCGACGCAATGATGCGAGCGGGGATGCCCACCGCCGTGGCACCGGCGGGCACCGGTTTGATGACCACCGCATTGCTGCCGATCTTGGCCCCATCGCCGACCACAAAGCCGCCCAGCACCTTGGCTCCGGCGCTCACCACCACGTCCTTGCCCAGGGTGGGATGTCGCTTGACACCCTTATAGAGGGAGGTGCCGCCCAGGGTCACGCCCTGGTAAATGGTGCATCCGTCACCAATTTCTGCCGTTTCACCCACCACCACACCCATGGCGTGATCAAAGAAGACGCGCTCGCCCAGCACGGCACCAGGATGAATTTCGATACCAGTCAGACCACGCGAAAGGTGCGACACGAAACGCCCCAACCATTTGAAACCATGTGTCCACAGCCAATGGGCCCGCCGGTGCAGCACCACCGCATGCAAACCGGGGTAACAGGTCAACACCTCCCAGGTGCTGCGGGCAGCAGGATCCCGGTCAAGTATGCATTGAATGTCGGAACGAAGACGGGCAAACATGGGCACAGTCTAGTCGCTTGTATGACCCTTGCCAGGCACCTGCTTCGCCATCATTTTGGCAATACCGCGCAAGATATGGATTTCTTCCCGGGTGACAGCTGCGCGGTTGAACAATTGATTTAAACGGGGCATCAGCTTTTTAGGGGCCTCGGGGTCCAGAAAGCCGATGCTGACCAGGGACCGCTCCCAGTGCGCCAGCATGCCTGCCAGCTCTTGCGCATCGGCCCGGCTATCCGGCGCGGGCTCAAGGGCCATGTCACCAGGGAGAACTGCTGGAGCAAAGCCACCCAGGGCCAGGCGCCATTCGTAGGCAATCACCTGCAAGGCAGCCCCCAGATTGAGCGATCCAAAGACCGGGTTGCTTGGAATACTCAGGCAGGTGTGGCAGCGGTAGACATCTTCGTTGCGCATCCCAAACCGCTCTGAGCCAAACAAAAAAGCCACGCCCTCTTGTGGCATCTGTGTAGTCGTAGCTTCCAAGGCCGCCCGATGCGCCTGTGCCAGCTGTTCAAAATGCGGGCGCGGTGTGACGGTGGGCGGACCAAAGTCGCGCGGTGTCATGGCGGTGGCACACAAATGCGTCATCCCGTCGAGTGCTTCATCCAGCGTGTCCACCACGCGCGCTTTGGCCAGCACATCCAGTGCACCGCTAGAGCGCTGGATGGTTTCTTCCCGCCGCAGCACATTCGCCCAACGAGGCGCGACCATGACCATGTCGTCGAAGCCCATCACCTTCATGGCTCGTGCCGCTGCACCGACGTTGCCGGCGTGGCTGGTCTGAATCAGGATGAAACGGGTCGCAATCGTCAAAGGTGGCGTGGCCATCATGGGGGGCAGTCCGAGCGCAGTAAAATGGGCTATTGTCGCCGTCCGTATCGCCGGATCCAGCATCGCTCTTCACTCAACCGCCGCCTCATTCAGGTGTCGGAGTTACCTCACAATTTATGTCGCTATCCAACCTGCACCCCATGATCAATGTGGCCGTCAAGGCCGCGCGCGCCGCTGGCGCCATCATCAATCGGGCTGCGCTCGACGTCGAATCGGTGCGCATCTCCCAAAAGCAGGTCAACGACTTTGTGACAGAGGTAGATCAGGCCAGCGAGCAGGCCATCATAGAAATCCTGTTGGGTGCCTACCCCGGCCACGGCATTCTGGCCGAGGAATCTGGTCAGGCCCATGGTGCCAAGGACTCCGAGTACGTCTGGATCATCGATCCGCTCGACGGCACCACCAATTTCATCCACGGTTTTCCGGTGTACTGCGTGAGCATAGGCTTGCAAGTGCGCGGCAAGATGGAACAAGCCGTCATTTACGACCCGACCCGCAACGACTTGTTTACCGCCACCAAAGGGCGTGGTGCCTACATGAATGACCGTCGCATCCGGGTCTCCAAGCGCACCCGCTTGCAAGAGTGCATCGTGTCCACGGGTTTCCCCTTCCGGCCGGGCGACAACTTCCCCAATTACATGGCAATGATGAGCGACGTGATGCAGCGCAGCGCTGGCCTGCGTCGCCCCGGCGCGGCGGCGCTGGACCTGGCCTATGTGGCTGCCGGCTTTACCGACGGTTTTTTTGAAACCGGCCTGCAGCCCTGGGACATGGCAGCCGGCTCTTTGCTGGTCACCGAGGCTGGTGGCCTGGTGGGCAACTTCACGGGTGAAGCCGACTTCCTGCACCAAAAAGAGTGCCTGGCGGGCAACCCCAAAATTTATGGACAGCTGGTGTCCATGCTGGGCAAATACAGCAAGTTTGCCAGCGCAGGCGACAAGGCCGCACTTCGCCAGGCCGCACAAGGTACCGTGAACGAAGAAGCTGACGCTGCCGCAGCGGATGGCACCGGTACGCCGCCAACGGCCGACTCCGACGCCCCTTTTTGAACAGTTAACGCCCGGCGACCAGGCGAAGGTAAGCTTCGCGCGTTTCGGACGAGACCGACGCCAGCACCTTCGCGTAGGGCGTCTGGTGACGCACAAGCAAGCGCGCTGAAGCGGTGGTTTTGGTTTTGCAAAACCAATGGCAGGTGTGCTGCATCAGGAACAACTCCGCTGACATCACAAAGGCCTTGTCCCTGGCCGAGCGACTATGCGTGTTTTGCGCAGCGCGAAGCAAGCCATGGGCATGGATGCGCAGGGCGGCCCGCAAATCAAAAGACGCTGCCGGCCACACACGCTCCATCAACGGCAGCGGCGTCTTGTTCACCCGGGTCTGCTGCGGGTCAAGCTTGTCCACATCGGCCACGAAGCGGTTGAACTGATCGCACAAGGTTTGCTCCGTGGTCGCCAGGTAATTCCAGACCTGCTCACGACGCTCAGGCTCACATTCACCCAGGGCCCGCAAGTAGCCCTGATTCAGCGTTTCCATCATTTTTTCAATCTGGTACTGGCCCAGCTGCTTCCCCAGCAGGGCAATGCGCCGCTGCTGATCGCGAGAACGCAAAAAGTGCACAGCAATGGCAACGGTGAAGAAAAGATACAAAAAATCCATGACAGGCTTTATGTCGCGACGATGTCGCCCAGGCAATCAGTGTAGTGGGCGTCGTTTTTTGGAGTGCCGCCACTAAACGCGGGGTTGGCTGGCCACAAATCATGGACTATGGCGGTGAAAGTGGTCTAATTGCTGCACTGCACCATTTATTGACCTCCTTTGAAAGGGAAACACCATGAACTACTCTGCTGACCAACTCATCTCCAGCCAAAAAGCCAACGTCGAAGTGATGACAGGCCTGTCGCAAAAAGCTTTCGCCGGCTTCGAAAAGCTGGTTGAACTGAACATGGCTGCCACCAAGGCTGTTGTGAACGAATCCTTCGCCAACCTGCAGTCCCTGGCTGCCGTGAAAGACGTGCAAGAACTCGTGTCTCTGCAATCCAACCTGGCAAAGCCCCTGGCTGCCAAGTCCGCTTCTTATGCACGTCACGTGTACGACATCGTCTCCGGCACCGCCGCCGAATTCACCAGCGCTTTTGAAGCCAAGGCCGCCGAGTCGCAGAAGACCGTTGCTTCCCTGGTTGAGCAAACCCTGAAGAACGCTCCCGCAGGCTCCGAAGCTGCCGTGAACGTGATCAAGAGCGCCATGGAAGCCAGCAGCAACGCTGTTGAGTCCGCTCAAAAGGCTGCCAAGCAAGCTGCCCAATTGGTGGAAACCAACCTGAAGGCCGCTGCCGAAGCTGTCTGATCCGCTGACGCGATCCCAAAAATAGCGCCTTCGGGCGCTATTTTTTTGTCTCAGTCACGCTATCCGCCTCAAGCAAGGTCAGACAAAAATGCAAGCGCCGGGAAATCGATAACCCGGTAGCTCTTCTGGTCCGCGCCTTGCCCGACAGTCACCATGTGCACCGGAAGGCCGCCACCCAGGGTCCAGCGCGTGTGCACACACAGATGTGCCGCCAACAGCTCATGGACATCGTCCACCACCAGCGCGGCATGTTGATCGCCCACGGCCACAACCAGGACCTTGGACTGAGGTTCAGGCGCTCGCCGAGGCTGCTGCGTCAGCACGCGTAAATCCAGCATCGGCAGACTCCGTCCGCGCCACTCCAGATGCCCCAGCAGAGCGTCCTGCGAGCTATCGGCAGAGCGAAAACTCATGGGGTAAGGCATGATTTCGCACAACAGCGACATGGGTGCTGCCCAGGCCTGACGCGCACTGAACACCACGTAGGATCCATTGGTCGCCGGGATTTCAGCCTCGTCCAAGCCTGCAGCACTGGCCCGAAGTGCAGACCTTGATGAACCTGATGACTGACTCAGTGTGCTTTCTGGCCAGCGTTGAACGAGCGCCTGCGCATCCAGTAGCAGCACACGTTGCTCCATCTCAGGCAGCATCACCGTGCCACTTATCAGCCCGGCATCAACCTGCCCTACTTCCAGATGCGGCTGCACTTCCTGGCGCAGAAAGCATCGTACCGACTGCAAAGTATCCACAGGCACACCGATCATTCGTCCCCCGTGCTGCAGTATCAAAACCCAGGGGGCAATGGCTGTATCCGACGTGGGCTGGCCCAAAGCGTGCAAGACGTGGACCACCGGCACGTCGTGCCCACGCCAGCGGCACAGGCCCAACAACTGAGACACGGGTCCAAACAAGTTTTGCAAGCTCGGCATGGCCAGCACCTCGCCCACCGCACCAGCGGGCAGACCCAGCAAACTGTCTCCTGTTCGGACGACGGCATAGGGCTCTGTCATGGACTGAGCCTGGTCCTGAGCTTGAGCCAGTAACGGCGACATCGAGCCTGATTTGTCGCCTTGCGTGCTGGCAGCCCCGCCCTGGGACCACACCTGAGCCATGGCCATCAAACGCTCCGGGTCGAGCAAGCTGACCGGCGCTGTCTGGTTCGCAGCCCTGGCCACGCTGTGAAAAAAGCCTTCGGCGTCATCGTCGTGATGGATTTGGTGCACATCCTGGCTTTGAACCCGCAGCAAACCTTGCACGCTGTCGATCGCCAAGCCCAGCACCCGCCCACCTGCATTGAGGATCGCGACCTGAGAGCAAGGTGTAGCCGGGGGATGTCCCGGCGTCAGCCACAGCCGCAAGTCGACCATGGGAACCATTTGCCCTCGGTGCTCGAACACGCCCACAACAGCTCCACGGCTGCGTGGCAGCGTGGTCGTGGCCTGTGGTCGCATGACAGCCTGCACAAGATGGTCAGCCTGGACCCCAAAAACCAGGTCACCCAACACCAGCAGCGCGAAAGTGAGTTGTGGCTGCAAAGCCACAACTTCAGGCATCGCCGACTCGCTGGGGGCGGCCATGATCAGGGTGTATTCAGGGTGGTTTGTTGCACTTCAGACAGCAAGAACGCCACGTTGCGAGTCGCGTCTGCCTGCTCTGCGGTCGAGGTGTTGATCTGGTTGATGGACTGATGCGTGTCATCCACAGATCGCACGATCTGGTCGAACGCCTCTTCCACCTGCGCTGAGATACGCCCACCTTCATCCACGCGGTTCACCGTATCGGTGATGAGCCGGGCTATTTCCCGCGCTGCCAAAGCCGACTTTTCCGCCAGCTTGCGAACCTCATCGGCCACGACCGAGAAGCCCAGACCATGATCACCAGCGCGCGCCGCCTCTATCGCCGCATTGAAGGCCAGCAAATTGGTCTGCGCGGCAATGTCACCAATGGTCTTGATGATGTCATTGATATCGCGAGAAGAGTTCTGAATCTGCATGATCGAGTCACGCGAGCGGGCCAGAAGTCGGGTGCCATCGGCCGCCTCGTGCTGGGTGGTCTGGGCCAGCTCGCTGGAGCGGGCCGCATTTTTGGCAATGCTGTCGATTGATGCCGAAAGTTCCTCCAGCACATCGCTGATGGCACTGACCTTCTCGCGTATCAGCTGTTCGCGGTCCACCTGCCCTGTGATGTCCATGGCGTATTTCACGACCTTGAATACCTTGCCACTGGCATCCAGCACCGGGTTGTAGGTGGCCTGAATCCAGACCTCCACCCCATGTTTGCCCACGCGCTTGAAGCGCCCGGACTGAAACTGCCCCTCACTGAGATTGGCCCAGAAATTCCGGTACTCCGGCGACTTGACCAAACC
>JBJOJH010000204.1:0-5964 GCA_046046715.1 Pseudomonadota bacterium
GCAGGGCTCACCGTTTCCGGTGGTAGGTACCGTCACGGCCAGTTTTGGTGTGGCCAAGTACCAAGTGGGTGAAAGCACCAACCAGTTACTCAAACGAGTCGACCAGGCCCTCTACGCTGCCAAAAACGCGGGCCGCAACTGCGTCAGAACCGGCGAGGTTCTGCAGTAAACTCAATCGCATTTCGCGGGTGTCGTTCAATGGTAGGACTCTTGCTTCCCAAGCAAATAACGTGGGTTCGATTCCCATCACCCGCTCCAAATAAAAGCGGCCCCGATAGGGCCATTTTTGTTTGTGCCTAGAGGCTCGAGGCCGCAGCATCAGGTCCTCAAATCAGCGTCACGCCTGTCTTGGACTGCAAGAACTCGCGGGTTACGCCAGGGGCCAATTCCACCACCTTCAAGCCCTCATCGGTCACGTCCATCACCGCCAGGTCGGTGATGATGCGGTCCACCACACCCACGCCGGTCAGGGGCAAGGTGCAGCTGGGCAGAATTTTCAGGTCTTCGGTGCCGTCTTACTTTTTGGCGACGTGTTCCATCAACACGATCACGCGTTTGACACCGGCTACCAGGTCCATGGCGCCGCCCATGCCCTTGACCATCTTGCCCGGAATCATCCAGTTGGCCAGGTCGCCGCGCTCGCTCACCTGCATGGCACCCAGAATGCTGAGGTTGATCTTGCCGCCACGAATCATGGCAAAGCTGTCGTGGCTGCCAAAGATGGAGGAGCCTTTCAGCGTGGTCACGGTTTGCTTGCCTGCGTTGATCAGGTCGGCATCCACCTCGTCTTCGGTGGGGAACGGGCCGATGCCCAGCATGCCGTTTTCGCTTTGTAGCCACACCTCGATGGAACTGGGCACATGGTTGGCAACCAGGGTCGGAATACCGATGCCCAGGTTCACGTAAAAGCCGTCTTGCAGCTCATGGGCGGCACGGGCCGCCATTTGGTCTTGACTCCAGCTCATATCAAACTCCTGTTTGTTCGGTCGCGACGGGCTTCAAACGCCCGCCTTTTCGGTGATGGTGCGCTTTTCGATGCGTTTTTCAGGGTTGGGGTTGTGCACGATGCGGTGCACATAAATGCCAGGCAAATGGACCTGGTCTGGCGCCATGTCACCGGTCTCGACGATTTCTTCGACCTCGACGATGCACACCTTGCCCGCCATTGCCACCGCCGGGTTGAAATTACGCGCAGTAAAGCGGAACTGCAGGTTGCCAGACTTGTCGGCACGATGCGCCTTGACCAGCGAGACCTCGGGCACCAGGGCGTGCTCCATCACATAGGTTTCGCCATTGAATTCGCGCAGCTCCTTGCCTTCGGCGACCAGGGTACCGACGCCGGTCTTGGTAAAAAACGCCGGAATGCCTGCGCCGCCAGCCCGCAGTTTTTCTGCCAGCGTGCCCTGTGGCGTGAATTCCAGCGCCAGCTCGCCCGCTAAGTACTGCCGCTCGAATTCCTTGTTCTCGCCCACATAGCTGGAAATCATTTTCTTGATCTGGCGGGTTTCCAGCAGCTTGCCCAGACCAAAGCCGTCCACGCCGGCGTTGTTGGATATGACCGTCAGGTTTTGAACGCCGCTGTCTCGCAGGGCATCAATCAGGGCTTCAGGAATGCCACACAGACCAAAGCCGCCCACAGCCATGAGCTGACCATCTTCCACCACGCCCTTGAGCGCATCTGCCGCACTGGGATAAATCTTGTTCACAGTAATCTCCAAGGTTTGAAGACGCAACGATACTACGTAGCAGCATACGTAGTATTCCGTAAGGACTGACCCCATGCCAGAAACTGCACAGGCCGCATCCAGCATCGACTACCCCTTGGCTTTTGACCTTGCCCCTGTAGGACTGGTGCTGTCCCGCCACCGCGCCATGGTCGACTGCAACCAGCGGGTGTGCGAGATGTTTGGTGCCTCACGCGACGAGCTGGTGGGCCAGTCGTTTTTGCTGCTTTATCCCAGCGCCGACGAGTACGAGCGCACGGGCGCTCGCATTGCGCCCATCATGAACACACTGGGCCATTACGCGGATGACCGCATCATGAAGCGCGTGGGTGGCCGGTTCAAGGGCGAACTGTTCTGGTGTCACGTGAGCGGGCGGGCGCTGAACCGCGAAGACCCGCACGAAGCCGGCATCTGGAGTTTTGAAGACCTGAGCGCCAGCCGCACTGTTCAGGCCGACCTGACGCCACGCGAGCGCGAAGTCGCGGCCTATGTGGCCGAAGGCATGACCTCCAAACAGATAGGCCGGGCCTTGAACATCAGTCACCGCACGGTTGAGATTTACCGTGCACGCCTGATGCGCAAGTACAAAGCGTCGACCTCGGGTGACCTGGTGCACCGCCTGCTGGCGGGTTGAGTTGTTTTAAAGTTGAGCCATGACTTCCCTGAAAAAGCGCCTGCATCGCATCAACCGGCGCGGCCTCAACTACTCACTTTTCTTGTCCTTTGTGATCATGGGCATGGGCGGGGTCGGTTTTTGGGTGCTGGAGCCCAAAGCCGAAACCCTGGCAGATGGCCTGTGGCTGGCGTTCACAACAGCGGCCACCGTGGGCTACGGCGACATCGTGCCCAGTACCCACGCATCCCGGGCGTTTTCAGTCGCCGTCGTCTTGCTGGGCCTGGCGGTGCTGTCCCTGGTCACGGCATCCGTAGCCGCCATGTTTGTCGAAATGGAGGAGCGCGAAGTCGAAAATGACCTAATGCGCGAGCTGCGCTCCTTGCGCCACGAACTAGCGGGTTTGCGAGACCAGGTTCAGGCCCTGTCCACCCCGGTCAGCCCGCCGGCTTCGACTCCACCACCTCGGCCGCTGTCCGAAACGCCTCCACGGCCGTAGGCACGCCGCAGTAAACGCTGGCGTGTAACAACACCTCCTGAATTTCGGTCACGGTGGCCCCGTTGTTCAGGGCCCCGCGCACATGGCCTTTAAGCTCATGCTGTTTGCCCAGGGCAGTGAGCATGGCCACGGTGATCAGGCTGCGGGTTTTCAGGTCCAGCCCCTCGCGTTGCCAGACGTCTCCCCAGGCATTGCGGGTAATGTGCTGCTGAATGGGCGCTGTGAAGTCCGTCATGCCCGCAAAAGCGCGCGCCACAAAGTCCTCGCCCATCACCTGCTTGCGCATGGCCAGGCCCTTATCAAATTGTTCGTCCATGTGTTTCTTTCTGACTGAAGGTAAAACGAATGGCACAGAATAACGCCACAAAGCATCATCCCCAACTGGAGAGACCATGAGCCGCTACCCTGCCCCTGAACTGCTTGAGCTGCCCGACGACATCCGAGCCAAAATTTTGGAAGTGCAAGACAAGGCCGGCTTTGTGCCGCAGGTATTTTTGGCACTGGCGCGTCGCCCAGCGGAGTGGCGCGCCTTCTTTGCCTACCACGACGCCCTGATGCTGAAAGAGGACTCGGGCCTTAGCAAGGGCGACCGGGAAATGATCGTCACCGCCACCAGCGCTGCCAACCAGTGTCTGTATTGCGTGGTGGCGCACGGTGCACTTTTGCGCATCTACGAGAAAAAACCCTTGGTAGCCGACCAGGTGGCCGTCAACTACCGCAAAGCCGACATCAGCCCCCGCCAGCGGGCCATGCTGGACTTTGCCATGAAGGTTTGCCAGCACTCCCATGAGATGGACGACGCCGACTTTGCCTCGTTGCAAGCCCACGGCTTCAGCCTGGAAGACGCCTGGGACATTGCCGCCATCACCGCCTTTTTTGGCCTTTCCAACCGCATGGCGTCCTTCAGCGGCATGATGCCTAACCCTGAGTTCTACCTGATGGGCCGGGTGCCCAAGGTGAAGCCGGCCACTTGAGGGCCGTTGGACGTCAAGTCGAGGGTTTGTTAAGATGTACACGTACATCCAATCATGATCCAAGATGGCCAATACCAAACTTTTTAGAAACGGCAATTCCCAGGCCGTTCGTATTCCTGCAGAGCTCGCTTACAGCACATGGGATGTGGAGCTGGTCATCGAACGTCAAGGAGATGAGTTGCGTATCCGCCCTGCGCAGCGACGCTTGGGCGACATACTTGGCAAGCTCGCCAAGTTCTCACCCGACTTCATGGAGCAGGGGCGTGGTGAAAACTCGGAAGACGAGCGAGAAGCCCTATGAAGCCCAAATACATGTTGGACACCAACATCTGCATCTACCTCATGAAGCACCAACCGCCTGAGGTACGCGATCGATTCGCCGCTTGCTTCGTAGGTGATGTGGTCATCTCGGCAATCACCTTGGCGGAGCTTGAATATGGCATTACCTGCTCGCAACCCGCAAGGCAGGTCACCAACAAAATGGCTCTGGAAAGTCTTCTGGAAGACATACCGGTTGCACCTTTCGACGCTGGAGCCGCCCGGGCCTACGGCCCCATTCGGGCCGCTAACAGGGATCGCAGCCGAGATGCCCTGGACAAGCTCATTGCCTCGCACGCGGTCGCCCTGGACGTCACGCTTGTGACCAATAACGAAGCAGACTTTGTGAATTACCCCGGCCTTCTGGTCGAAAACTGGGTCAGTAGCCACTGACTGATGGCAGCGGCGAACTTATCCCAACCGATTCAGCCCAACAAGTCCCTCACCCAATCTGGTAGCGGTGCGGATTTTTGCTGGGGGAAGTTGACCCAGATGGTGGTGGCACCACCGGCTGCGTAGATGACGCCGGGTTGGTCCGGGCGCTCCATGGTGGCCCAGGTCTCGAAGGTGGCGCGCTTGGGGTCGCTCACATACATCTTGACCAGTACATCACCCGGGTATTCCAGCTGTTTGTAGAAGTTGCAAAAGGCGTTGACGATGACCGGTCCCTCGCCCTGCGGGTTGACCGGGCAGCCGATCTCACGCAGCCACTCGACCCGGCAAATCTCCAGGTAGCGAAAGTACAAGGTGTTGTTGACATGACCCATGGGATCCATGTCGCCCCAGCGAATGGGGATGTTCATCTGGTAAACGAGCTTTTTTTGTTCGGGAAGTTCGATCTTCATCGGTGGGCCTTGATGGACAAAAGGATGCCCAGGACAAACAGCACGCAGGCCAGCAGCTGCGTCTGGCCGGGCCACTGGCCGTCCCAGGCGAAGGAATAAACGAGGGCAAACACGGTTTCACTCACGATCAACTGACCACACAGGCTGGCGCTCAATCTGCGGCTGGCCAGGGTCCACAGCAGGGATGCCAGCCAGGCCGAGCCCACGCCCGTGACCAGGCACACCACCAGCGCAAAGCTGAGGTCAGGCTGACGGGCCAGTTCAGCCACCGGGGTGCCCAGGGCGAGCCAGATCAGCAAGGCGCCCAGGCCAGCACACACGCCCAGCCAGTTGGTCCACTGGGCCGAATCCACTTCAGGATGGGCCTGCAGCCAGCGGGCATTGAGCAAGGCAAAGGCGGTCCAGCTGAGCATGGACATCACCGCCAGCGCCACTCCCCATACATAGTGCGGTTGAGCCGACAGCTCCGAGGTCGAGGCACGCAGGTCGGCTGACATCATCAGCCCCAGGCCGGCTGCAGTGCACAGCAAACCCGGCCACAGATGACGCCACTGCAGGTTGTCTGGCTTGCCTAGCAGCATGACCCACAAAGGAATAGTGCCAATGATGAGCGCCGGCACTGCGGGCCCAGCCCAGCCGATTGCCAGGGCCAGCACCGTGTAATAACCCGTAAAGCCCAGCACGCTCAAGCCCAAGGCGGCGCGCGCCTGGGTCCAGCTTGGCAGCGCAGCGCCTCGCCGCAAACCCCACGCGGCAAGCACCAGCGCCATGGCGCCAAAGGTCAAAAACCGCAGCGAGGCCACGTCCGCAGCCGAAAACCCTGTCGCCATTCGGGGGGCCACAAACACCAGGCCCCACAGGGCACCGGCAGCCAGACCCGCCGCGATACCCTGCCACATGCGCCGCTCAGATGCCAAAACCGTCATCTGCAGATATCACCGCACCGTTGATGAAATGGCTTTGATCCGAGCACAGCATGACCAGCAGCGCG
>JBJOJH010000205.1:0-7641 GCA_046046715.1 Pseudomonadota bacterium
CCCTGGGCACCGATGGCGATGGCCAAAGGCAGTCCAATGGCCGACCACATGGAGTAGCGACCGCCCACCCAGTCCCAGAAGCCAAAAGTGGTGTCGATGCCAAAGGCCTTTGCAGCCGCCACGTTGGTGGTCAGGGCCGCGAAGTGACGGCTGATGTCAGTGCCACCCTGCGCTTCAAACCAACGCTTGGCCGACTGCGCATTGGTCATCGTCTCAATGGTGGTGAAGGTCTTGCTCGCAACCAGGAACAAGGTGTTTTCCGCCTTGAGCTTTTTCAGCGTGGCAGCCAGCTCGTGCCCATCCACATTGGAAACAAAGTGAAAGCGCTTGCCCGGCATCACAAAGGCGTCCAGCGCCAGCACAGCCATCTGGGGCCCCAAATCGGAACCGCCAATGCCGATGTTGACGATGTCGGTGATGGCCGCGTCGCCACGCACCTTCTCAGCGTATGTCAGCATGGCGTCCAGGGTTTCGTGCACCAGAGCCAATTCGGCTGCGACCTTGGGAGACGCGCCGGTGGCAGGGTGACGCAGCAACCAATGCATCACGGCACGTTGCTCGGTGTTGTTGATGGCCTCACCGGCAAACATGGCGTCCCGGTGTGACGCCAATCCGCTTTGCTGGGCCAGTTTCAGCAAAGTCTGCTCAACCTGACCATCCATCAGATTCTTGGACAGATCGGCAAAGACATGTGGCGCGCTTTGGCTGAACTGCTCGAACCGGCCGGCATCTTGGGCAAAAGCTGAGCGCAAGTCAAAACTGCGGCCATGGTTATCGAAAGATTGCTGGAGCTCACCCCAGGCGGTAGTTTGGTCACAACGGGTACGTGTCATGGCAAATGTGGAAATAGGTTGGTGTGAAAAGTTCAGGCTGCCAGCATCAGCTGTTCGAGCTTGACGGCATCAACGCAGAAAGCGCGTATGCCCTCGGCCAGCTTCTCGGTGGCCATGGCGTCCTGGTTCAAGGCAAAACGGAAACCGGCTTCATCAAAGTTCACCGCTTCCAGATCCAGACTCTGGGCCTGATCTGCGCTAAGCGAAGCTTGCAGAGGTTCGTCGGAAGCAGCCAACTGCGCCAGCAATTCAGGGCTGATGGTCAGCAGGTCACAACCAGCCAAGGCCGTGATTTGACCGGCGTTGCGGAAGCTGGCGCCCATCACCTCGGTGGCAATGCCAAACTTCTTGTAGTAGTTGAAGATCTGGCGCACAGACTTGACACCGGGGTCATTGGCCCCTGCGTTGTCGGACTCGACCCAGGCAGCACCAGCAGACTTTTTGTACCAGTCGTAAATGCGGCCAACAAAGGGCGAGATCAGCTGAACCTTGGCCTGTCCGCTAGCGACGGCCTGACAGAAAGAGAACAACAAAGTGAGGTTGGTGTGTATGCCGCGTTGCTCCAGACGAGCTGCGGCTTGTATGCCTTCCCAGGTGGCCGCGACCTTGATCAATACCCGGTCGGGCGAGACGCCCTGCGCCTGGTACAGCTCGATCAAACGTTCGCCCCGGGTGTAGGTGGCGTTGGTGTCAAAGCTCAGTCGGGCATCCACTTCGGTCGAGACACGGCCAGGAATGGTTTTGAGGATTTCGCAACCAAAGCGGACCAGCAAATGGTCCATGACTTCATCCAGTGGGCGCCCCCGGTGCTCGGCCACCGTCGCAGCCAGCAAGGGCTGGTACTCGGCTTTCTGCACGGCTTTGAGGATCAGGGACGGATTGGTCGTGGCGTCTTGCGGCTGAAATTGCGCCAATTGCTTGAAGTCGCCGGTGTCGGCCACAACGGTGGTGTGTTGCTTGAGGGCGTCGAGTTGGTTCATGGTGTACGCATCAAAAGTTGAAAAATCATCGACCGGCTCACTTCTTGTGGGAAGGGAATTGAATTATCCGTGAAACAAAGTTACATTACGAACTTCTTTTTATGTAACTCGATATTTTTATGTCCTTCGACCTCGTTCTGTTTGGTGGCACTGGTGATTTGGCATGGCGCAAGCTGATGCCCGCTCTGTTTCAAGCATTCCGTCATGGCACTTTGCCTGAAGGTGGCCGCATCATTGGTGTGGGCCGGGACGACCTGAACGCCGAGAAGTACCGGGCCCAAATTCATCATCGTTTTGCCTCGGTGGATCTGGACAAGCGCCCCTCTGATGAAGAGTTCGCACGCTTTGCCGGCCTGCTCGACTTTGTACGCATGGATCTGTCGCAGGCCGAGTCCTACGATCGGCTGGCCGCCAACCTGCGCGAGCGCAACGCCGACAGCGTAGTGATGTATGTGGCCACAGCGCCCTCATTGTTCACGACCGTCTGCGAGCAACTGGCACGCGCAGGCCTGAACACGCCCCACACCCGTGTGGTTCTGGAAAAACCCTTGGGCCACGACCTGGCTTCCAACCAGGCCATCAACCGCGCTGTCAGCAGCGTATTCAAGGAAAACCAGGTTTTCCGTATCGACCACTACCTCGGCAAGCCATCGGTCCAAAACCTGTTTGCCCTGCGTTTCGGCAATGCCCTGTTCGAGCCCCTGTGGCGGCGCGAATACATCGCCAACATCCAGATCACCATTGCCGAAGAGCTGGGTGTGGAAAAGCGCGGTGGCTTTTATGAAACCACCGGCGCCCTGCGCGATATGGTGCAAAACCATGCGGTGCAATTGCTATGCGCCATCGGTATGGAACCGCCAATCAACGCGCATGCCGACGCCATACGCGACGAGAAGCTCAAAGTGCTGCGCTGCCTGAAGCCCTGGACGGCTGAATCCCTGAAGCAGGACGTGATTCGCGGTCAATATGCTGCGGGCACAGTAGGCGGCATCGCAGTACCCGGCTACCGCGAGGAACTGGGTGTCGACCCCCACAGCAACACCGAAACCTTTGTGGCTCTGCGTACCGAAATCAACAACTGGCGCTGGGCCGGTGTGCCCTTCTACATCCGCACCGGCAAGCGCATGGCCGGCCGTGACGCGCACATTGAAGTGAACTTTCGCCCAACGCCCCATGCGATCTTCAGTAACCAGGGCAGTGTGGGCAACAGTCTGGTCATCAATCTGCAACCCAAGGATGGTTTGGAACTGCATTTGCTGGCGCAGGGTCAGGACAACCGCCGCAACTCACAAAACCTGGCACCGGTCCAACTCGACCTTGACTTCGACAAGCGTTTCGGTTCCGGTCGGGTGGGCGCTTACGAACGCCTGCTGCTGGATGTGATCGACGGTCGCCTGAACCTGTTCGTTCGCAGCGACGAGCAAGAAGAAGCCTGGCGCTGGGTCGAGCCCATCCTCGACCACTGGGCTGCAGACGCCCAAGGCCCACGCCTGTACAACGCCGGCACCTGGGGCCCCAGCGCTTCCAGTGCCATGATTGCGCGCGACGGCTACTGCTGGAGCGAAGAGTCTTGAATCGATCGGCCCGCGTGCCACATCCTGCAATTGGAGTAACACACCATGCTTGACCGCATCCGGGCATCCCTCAGCTCACTGGCTCCAGCCGAGCAACGCGTGGGCAAGCTGGTCCTCAACGACCCTAGGGCCTTTACCAACTTGCCCGTGAGCGAGTTGGCGGATCGGTCTCATGTCAGCAAGCCCACGGTGGTGCGCTTTTGCCGCAGCATGGGCTATGACGGCCTGAGTGATTTCAAACGCAAGCTGGCGGGGACGGTCAGCGAAGGCGTGCCCTTCATACACCGCAGTGTGGACGTGGATGACAAGACCAGCGATGTGCTGGTCAAGGTCATCGACAACACGGTGGCCGCCTTCCTGAAGTACCGCAACGACGCCAGCACGCCGGCCATCGAGAAGGCTGCAGAAATGATGGTCAAGGCATCCCTGTCGGGGGGCCGGATCGAGTTTTTTGGCGTGGGCAATTCGGGTGTGGTCGCGCAAGATGCCCAGCACAAATTCTTCCGCCTGGGCATGAACACCATCGCCTACAGCGACGGCCACATGCAGGTGATGAGTGCATCCTTGCTTGGACCGCGTGATTGTGTGGTCATCATCTCCAACTCAGGTCGCACCCGCGACCTGATGGACGCCTGCGACATTGCGCGAAAAAAAGGGGCATTCACCATAGTCATCACCGCCAGCGGGTCCCCGCTGTCACTGTCGGGTGATGTACACCTCGCGGCAGACCATCCGGAGAGCTACGACCATTACAGCCCGATGGTGTCACGCCTCCTGCATCTTTTGATCATCGACATTCTGGCGACCTGCGTGGCCTTGCGCATCGGCGGCGAAACCCTGCAACCACGCCTGCGCGACATGAAAAGCAATCTCAGGAGCAAGCGCTACACCTGATCCGCGCGGCTCAAAGCAGACATTACCCCCTCTCGGCTGTCCTGTCTTAAAATTTAGTAAATCGATTTAGATTCGAATTTCAATAAAGAGTAGACAACTCATCCACGAGGAAACGATCGACATGCTGCGCCCCGAACTGCAACTGGCACTCACGCTTGGCCACGTCAAAAGCACCTTGATCAAGCGGATCGGACGTCGGTCCACCGGGGCCAGCTGGAACGCCTTCAACGCACGACTGGACGAACACTTTCCGGCCCTGCTGTCGGAGTTGAGTGGCTTGTACGGCCAGCGCCCGGACTTTTTAGCGTTTCTGGAGGAGCTTGCCGCAACAGCTTGGGAAGGCTGGAGCGAACGCCCCCAGGATCTGCGCGCACTGGACGCCCAACGTGAAGCGAAGCCCGACTGGTTTCAATCGCAAAAGATGCTGGGTGGGGTTTGCTACGTGGATCTGTTTGCAGGTGACCTCAAGGGCCTGATGGCGCAAATCCCGTACTTCAAGGAGCTGGGCCTTACCTATTTGCACCTGATGCCTCCCTTCAAATGTCCGGAGGCCAACAGCGATGGTGGTTACGCTGTCAGCAGCTACCGTGAGGTCAACCCCAAACTGGGCAACATCGAAGAATTGCGCATCTTCGCCAAGGCCCTGCGTGCCCAGGGCATCAGTCTGGTGCTGGACTTCATCTTTAACCATACGTCCGACGAGCACGATTGGGCGCTGGGCGCCCTGGCAGGTGACCCCAGGTACCAGGACTTTTATTACATCTTCCCGGATCGCACCGAGCCTGATGCCTACGACCGCACAGTGCGCGAAATTTTCCCGGACGTGCATCCCGGTGCCTTCAGCCAGTTGCCTGATGGCCGCTGGATCTGGACCACCTTCAATACCTTTCAGTGGGACTTGAAGTACGCCAACCCGGCGGTGTTCACGGCCATGGCCGGCGAGATGTTGTCAATTGCCAATCTGGGCGCTGAGATTCTGCGCATGGACGCCGTGGCCTTCATCTGGAAGCAACTGGGCACCACCTGCGAGAACCTGCCACAGGCACACAGCTTGATTCGGGCGTTTAACGCGCTGTGCCGCATTGCTGCACCTGGCTTGCTGTTCAAGTCCGAGGCCATCGTGCACCCCGACGATGTGGTCAAGTACATCGACATGAAGGAGTGCCAAATCTCCTACAACCCGCTGCAAATGGCCTTGCTGTGGAACACGCTTGCGACGCGTGAAGTCAACCTGCTGCAGTTGGCGCTGGAAGAGCGGCATCACATAGCGCCGGGCACGGCATGGGTGAACTATGTGCGTAGCCACGATGACATCGGCTGGACTTTTGCAGATGAAGACGCCATCCGACTCGGCATCCAGGGTTTTGACCACCGCAAGTTCCTGAATAACTTTTACGTCAACCGTTTCGCGGGCAGCTTTGCTCACGGTGTTCCCTTCCAGGACAACCCAGCCACCGGTGACTGTCGCATCAGCGGCACCTGCGCATCCCTGGTCGGTCTGGAGCAAGGCGACGCCTATGCGGTCAGGCGTGCGCTGGTAATGCACAGCGTCATTTTGAGTACCGGTGGCATCCCGCTGATATATCTGGGCGACGAAGTCGGCACCCTCAACGATCACAGCTATTTGCAAGATCCGGACAAGGCAGGTGACAGCCGCTGGGTTCATCGTCCGCAACGAGCGCAAGCGCTTTACGATCAACGCAACGACACAATGTCGACGGCTGGGCAGTTGTACGCGGGACTGCATCACATGATCACGGTGCGAGGCAACTGTGAGGCCTTTGCAGGCGGACAGCTGACGGGCTTTCGTGCAGGAAATAACAGCGTTCTGGGCTACACGCGTCGTTCACCCAGCCAGCAGGTGCTGGTTTTGGCTAACTTCAGCGAACATGAGCAATATTGCCCTGCGCACGTTTTCGCTGCCCTGCCCAACCATGGTGCGGACCTGCTGACCGGGAAGCATCTTTCTACGCACTCCGGGGTCACCCTATCACCCTACGAAGTCATCTGGCTAGAACTGAATCCCGAGTGAATTTTTTTTGGGTCCGTGGGGTCTCAGCCCGAACGCGGCATTAACCTAGGCACTTGCTGTGAATGACCACAGCGTCACCATATTGATTGGATGACCTAGGAGTCCCCACGATGTTTTTACTGAATACCTGGTACGTCGCATGTAGCGTTCAGGAACTGTCCGAGCGCTTAGACCGGCCTTTGGGACGTACGATCTGCGGCCATAGGATGGCTTTTTTTCGCGGCCTGGAGGGTAAGGTTGCTGCGGTTGAAGACTTTTGCCCGCACCGGGGGGCTCCGCTTTCTCTTGGAAAAGTCTGCGACGGCAAGTTGGTGTGCGGCTATCACGGCCTAGAAATGGGTTGTGACGGGCGCACGGTGCATATGCCGGGTCAGCGCGTGCGAGGATTCCCGCCAGTAAGCAGCTTCCCCGTCGTTGAACGTTACGGCTTTGTTTGGGTCTGGCCGGGCGCATCCGACCGCGCAGACGAGGCCCTGTTGCCGGCATTTGAATTTTTCGATCATCCAGATTGGGCTTACGGCGGCGGGCTTTACCACGTCAAGGCAGATTACCGACTCATGATCGACAACCTCATGGACTTGACCCATGAAACCTACGTCCATGCCGGCAGCATCGGTCAACCGGAGATCGACGAAACCCCATGCCAAACGACAGTGGAAGGTGACAAAGTCATCACCCAGCGCCACATGCAGGGCATACAAGCCCCACCGTTCTGGCAGATGGCCATGAAAGCCAACGGGCTGGACCCACAGGCAAAGGTGGATCGTTGGCAGATTTGCCGTTTTTCACCGCCCAGCCACATCATGATCGACGTGGGCGTTGCGCTTGCTGGCCAGGGCGGATTCGATGCTCCCGATAGTTGCAAAGCTTCTAGCGTCGTCGTCGACTTCATCACCCCAGAGTCTGACAGCTCGATGTGGTACTTCTGGGGCATGGCACGCAAGTTCAAGCCGCACGATGAGCAAATCACAGAGAACATCCGCCAAGGCCAAGGCAGGATCTTCAGCGAAGACCTGGAGATTTTGGAGCGCCAGCAGGCCAATTTGAATCTATGGCCTGATCGCAAGCTGCTGATGCTCAACATTGACGCCGGTGGTGTTCAGTCCCGCCGGGTGCTTGATCGGCTGCTCGCCCGAGAAAGAGCTGACATGCAGGCAACTCCTGCTGTTGCGGGAGCCAAGGTATGAGCCCCACCGAGATGGCTCAGCAAGCCTTGAGTGCCGATGGCACCTTCAAATTGCACCTTGCGCGACGCGGCACTACCATCCAGGTCGTGTCAGGGCAAAGTGTTTTGCAGGCTTTGCAAACATCCGGGGTAGAAATTCCCT
>JBJOJH010000206.1:0-26522 GCA_046046715.1 Pseudomonadota bacterium
GTGGAGTAAAACCGCCCCGCCTTTGCATAAAAAAACGACCTTCGGGTCGTTTTTTTTATGACCAGCTGGGGAGAACCATGGGAAAAATTGCCCATCTTGGTCAGAAAGGCGCGTTCGGCGCAACTCAAAATGCGTAGCCAAGCGACAAGCTGCCAGAAACACTTTGTGGGCTCGTGACGATGGGGCTATTCCTTGCATCGCCGACCAAACTGCTGGCCTTCAGCCCACCGGTGACAGAAATGTTTGGCGTGAGCTGGTAGCTCAGATTCACGCTTGTGCCCACATCGCGTATGCCGGCAGCGGGTGTATACGCCGCGTGCCCACTCTGTTGTGACTGCGCTGCGCTCACGCCAAAGTACGACTGCATGTATTGCGAATTGGCCCAGGTGGTGGACACCCCCCAATCCAGACGCCACTTGGGTGCGATGTCTAGGGTGTAATTCGCGCCGAAGTTGGCGGTCGCGCCCTCCCCTGCATCGCCAGACCCGTATCGCAGCACCGAAGAGAGACGCAAATTGCGGACTGGCTCGTAATTCAAGAACGCGCCATATTCCACCTTGGAAGCGATGCTGCCCATGCCGGCAAGGGCACCCGTGGCGCTTTCCTTTCGACCCAAGTCCAGGCCCAAGCCTAGGCCATATTGCAGGGCCCGATCCTTGGAAAAGTTGTAGCCCACGCCACGGTTAGTTCCTGCAAACCAGCCATTGGCCCATTGGTATTCAAGCGCGGGCATGACGGAAGCCCTTGGTCTATCACTGTCTGAATTGTCTGCATTGGTGGAGACCGAGAGGCTCACTCTTCCACCTTCTCTGGCGGGATCGGGTCCTGTGAAATCCCCCTCGTCTGAAGACTGAGCAGTAGCCAGCGATGCAAAGCTGAAGGCAATAAGAAAAAGTGAGGTGTTCTTGGATGGGTAATGAGGCATGGTGGTGTCAAGGAGTGAATAGAAGAGGTCAAAAAAAGTGCGCCTATAGGGATGGCTCGTCTTGGGGGTTGTTCACCCCATGGCCCTCTGGAGAAACCAGAAGGCGCCCAAAGCGATCGAGCCATAGGAGGCCAGGCGGGTAGCTTTGACGAGGCCCGCAAGCCCGCTCACTTGACGTATGCCATGCATCACCAGTGCAGCAAATAAAGCCAGGGCAATCTGCCCCAGTTCAATGCCAGCATTGAAGCCTGCCAAGCTCAAGACCCGGCCTAGGCCATTTAGGCCCAAGTCGCTGAAGGCACCGGCGAGACCCAGCCCGTGAATCAAGGCGCAAGCGAAGACCAGGCTCAGTCGGATAGACAGCGGATGCTTTAAGCGGCGATGCGCCGACCAGCGGTCAAACACAGCCATGCCCACGATGGTCGCGGCAATGGCGGGTTCGACCAGGCTGGACGGCACCGTCAAGCCGTACCACACACAGGCCACCAGCGTCATGGCGTGACCCGCTGTGAAGCAAGTGAGAGCCAGCACCACCTGGCGCAGGTTCCATGCCGCAGCCAGCACCACCAGCAAAAACAGCAGGTGATCCGCACCCGACAGCACATGGAACGCGCCGAGCCGGACTTGCTCAGAAAAGGTGACCCAGACCGAGGGCAACACAGCCCCCTGCGGGTGCTCCGGTGTCAGCGTGATGAGCTGAGATTGGGCACCCCGCGTGACCGAGATGTGCTCTGTTTGCTCCGCTGCGCGTATGCCAAACAAGCGCAATGAAAGCTTGAGTTCAGCGGCCTGCGCTGAAAGAGAAAAGCGTCCCAACACCACCAAGTGAGTAGATGGCGCAGAGGGGGTACTGTCAGGCGGTGCCGTGTTGAGCATGACGCCTTCAAGTTCACTGTGCCCCTGGTCGCTTTCCAGTGCCACGCCCTGCTTGATTTGCGCCTCGATGCTTGCGCCATGAGCACGCAGTTCATTTGTTGATAGCAGGCCGTCGTGGTCGTCATCGAAGCCGGTCAAGGCCGATACTGGAAGCGACAGCACCATGTAGGCCCCATTGCCCACGATGTTTAGCGTTCCGTGCTGCGCCACCACCAGATGAGCATGGGCGGCTGACACCGCAGCCCATGCCAGCAGGCAGGCGAGCAGCCGCTGGCACAGGCGATTCACAGACTGCCTTTCACGCAGCGCTGCAGGTGGGGGAAGGTATCAGTGGCGTAGTAGTGATAAATGCCATTGGGAAATTCGGGTGTGACGCCGGTCCGACCATTGCATTCGTCCAGATCGCCCAAGCCGGCCACGTATTCGTAGTCTTGCGTGAAGGTGCCCATCGCATAGGTCGTTGTGTCGGCTGGTCGATTGGCATCCGGCGTCGTCTTGGTGCGATAGCTGGACGCGACCACCTTCACCGCTGAGCTTGCGTCGGTTGCCACGGTGTAGCCATAGCGCGCGTAGATCGGAAAACCGTCAGCCGCCCAGCCAATCATGGTCATGGCCGGGTTTCCGTTGCTCAGCTTGGTGAGCAAGCCTTCTGGAATCCCGTGGTAGTGATACATGCCGTTGGGCTGCACGTGCGCGTTGTTGTCGTCCGTTCCCCACTTGAAGAATGTCTGGCCCATGGCCTCCAGATTCCAAGTGCCCAAAGACGGTCCCCCTTGTTGACAAATTCCCGTGTCACTGCAAGTACCCGCTGTTCCTGGGTCAAAGACGATGCCATTCAAAGCGATGCCAGGCTTGTCCATGGGGCCGACACGCGGCGTGACGACCGAAGTCGCGGTAGGTGTCAAGGTCACAGAGGCCGAGATGTTTTGTGCAGAGATGGTGTTGGGGTTGTCGGGGTTGGGGAATGTGCCCACGGCGTGATCTGGCAGGCCATTGGCCGTGATGGAGCGCAGTGTGCTGCTGCATGACCAGGTCGCCGTGGCGGTGGCATTGACCGACGCAGAACTATTGAACGCACTGGTGGCGTAGCCGCAGAGCACGCCAGCCGTGCTGGTGCCCGTGGTGGTCGTCGTGGAATCACCGCCGCCGCCACATGCGGTCAACCCGAGCCCGGTCAGAATGGCTGCGGCGACCACTAATAGGTGAGCATGGCGATGGCTAGACGAAAAGCTTTTAAACGTGTTCATGATGTTGTGATGTTGGTTGTGTTGTTTAAGGCCTGAGATGCATGCGTCTGCTATTTGCTGGCATAGGCAAAGCGTTCCGTTTCGCTCACCATGCAGTCCTGGTTGGTGTCGGCCGGGGTTTTATCGCCTTACTGCTTGGGCGTTGTAGGACCGCCTGGAGGTGGGCCTTTGGGCTTGCAGGCCAGTGGCTTGCCTTCGGGGGCCCAGCATGTGCCAGTCACTGTGCCTTGCGGAGATGCAAAGCTGCATTCGGTGCCACTGCCAAGTGCCTTGCACGATGCCAGCGCCTCGGCGGGCGGTTTGGGGGGGCCGCCCTTGCCATCGGTGGTCTGAGCCGAAAGAGCGCAGCAGGCGGTCAAGGCGACGCAACAGAGGGTCAGGCTCATCACGCGGCCTAGGGGCATGGTCAAAATCTCACTGGCTTTCATGGGTTTACTCCAGGTGTGTCGGCAAGCACCTGCGTTGCCGTGCCTGTAGTGTGAAAAATCAATGTGGTGAAAATATGAGCAAGTCCTCACAATCTCTCCACAATTGCGTGGCCCAATGACCCTAAAAGCCAGCAGACATGCGCCTTCGACTTGCCCACACCCAAGCCCTTCTTTTGCTGTCGGCCGTGTTGCTGACGGTGCTTTGTATGGGGACCTTGAATGCGTGGAATCTGCGCAATGGCTTCTCCGACTTTTTGGCCAGCCGCGACGTCGAGCGACTTGAGACATTCGCAGCCCTGGTGTCAGAACGGGCCGAAGTGGCGGGCGGTCTGGACGCCTTGGCTGCCCAAGGTGTGGATTTGCACTTGCTACTGCGAGAATTTGGCCGGGCGCAGGGGATTCTTCCGCGCGAGTTTTTGCCACCCCGCATCCCCGGCCCAGGACCCAGAGGCTTCTTCGCTCCGCCCCCACCGCCACCCCCGCACATCGACAGCATTGATGCCTTCAAGGACCGGGTCGCGCTCTATGCCCCCAATGGCCAAGCGCTCTTAGGCAAAACGCTCCCGCCCGACGTAGGCGCTCATGTGGAAAGGCCTGTGTATGTGCAGGGCAAAGCAGTCGCGGTGATGCACATGCAGAAGCTCAAACCGGTGCCGGATGATGTGGAGGTCCGGTTCCTGACCTCGCAGTACCAAAGCATCGTGGTGGTGTCTGCTGTACTGTTGTTGGGCGCATGGTTGATTGCCCGATGGCTGGCCAGCCACTGGGTACGCCCGCTGTTAGAAATACAGGGCGCCACCCAACAGATTGCGCAGGGGGCGTTCGACACGCGGCTGAGTACGCGCCGGGCGGATGAGATTGGGGACACCATGCGCAACATCAACCGCATGGCAGAGGGGCTACAAGCCCTGGAGACCTCACGTCGCCGGTGGATTGCTGATATATCGCACGAACTTCGCACCCCCCTGACCGTGCTGCGCGGTGAAATCGATGCGCTGATGGAAGGCATCACTGCGATGTCGCCACAGGCCCTGCTATCGCTGCGCGAAGAGGTGCTACAACTCAATGCACTGGTCGACGACCTGCACCTGCTGGCCATGGCGGATTTGCGGGCCCTGCCCTGCTACTTTGAAGACATCGACGCGGTTGCGCTGCTTGAAGGTATCGTGCAGCGCTTTTCACTGCGGGCGAGCCAACAAGGCTTGACCCTACGATGGGAGGGCAAGCCCACGACGCCGTTGGCGGTGCGCTGGGATGCAAAACGCATCGAACAACTGCTGGGCAATGTGCTGGACAACAGCTTGCGCTACACCGACGCACCTGGGCAAGTGGTGGTGCAAATTCAAAGCGACAACACCCGCGCCATCATCAGTATTGAAGACACGGCTCCTGGCTTGCAGCTTGACGACCTGACACGCATTTTCGAGCCCCTGTACCGGGCAGACCGCTCAAGAAGACGGGATGCGGGTGGCAGTGGCCTCGGACTGGCCATCTGCCAACACATTGCCCTGGCCCACCACGGCCTCATTCGGGCAGCAGAGTCCCAAATGGGAGGAATTCAAATTCTCATCGAGCTGCCCTTGATGGGAGACGTTGCAGCATGACCACAGAAGCACCCAGCCGTGTGCTGGTCGTGGAAGACGACCGAAAGATATCGGAGCTGCTGCTCAACTATTTGCGAGCACAAGGGTATGAAGCGACGGCTGTCCACGATGGCCGTGTCGCGGTACAACACATTTCACAAACGCAGCCCGATGCCATCATCCTGGACTGGATGCTGCCGGGTCTGGAGGGTATCGGAGTCTGCAAGGCAGTACGCGCGTTCAGCGATGTGCCAATCCTGATGTTGACGGCGCGCGTAGATGAGCTGGACCGTTTGCTTGGCCTGGATACTGGCGCCGATGATTACGTTTGCAAGCCTTTTGCACCGCGCGAGGTGGTGGCTCGGGTGCGCGCTCTGCTGCGCCGGGCTGGCGGCAAACCTAAGACGTCGCCCACACCTTGGGTGGTGGAAGACGCATCCTTCCGTATCAGTTGGCTGGGCCAGTGGCTGCCTTTGACCCGGATTGAATTCATGATGTTCAGAACCTTGCTGTCGCGCCCAGGGCGGGTCTACTCGCGCGACCAGTTGCTGGCGAGCGTGCATGACAGCCAACGAGACATCAGCGACCGGGCGATCGACACCCATATCAAGAACCTGCGCAAGAAGATTCAGGCAGTAGAACCCGCAAGTGACTGCATTGCCTCGGTCTATGGGATTGGGTACCGGTTTGATCTACCTGAGTGATGGCTATGCTTTAGAGAAGATCTTTTTCATTTGCCTGAAAACGCTGGCATGCTCGGCACATGTCACTATTTTCTGATGCAGGCTCACCCCTGGTGGGCGTTTTTATGCAGGGCTTGGCCCTGAGTTTGGGGCTGATTGTGGCCATAGGCGCGCAGAACGCGTTTGTGCTGCGTCAGGGCCTGCGTCGCGAACATGTGCTGGGCGTCGTGCTCTTTTGTGCGGTGGCCGATGCCTTGCTGATTACAGCGGGTGTGATGGGCATGGCCCAGGCGCTAGGCGACCGTCCGGCATTGGCGCGTGCGCTGGCTCTGGCCGGGGCGGTTTTTTTGGCGGTCTACGGATGGCAGGCGCTCCAACGTGCACGGAGCTCAGGCCAATTGACTGCGGCTGAGGGCGGTGAGGGCCTGAGCCTGACAGCAGCATTGGCCCAGGCGGCGGGCTTCACCCTGCTCAACCCGCACGTTTATCTGGACACGGTGCTGCTCGTGGGCAGCATCGGTGCGCAGCAGCCCTCTGCTTTGCAAGGCTGGTTTGTGGCTGGCGCAAGCACCGCCAGCCTGCTGTGGTTTGGACTGTTGGGCCTGGGCGCACGCTGGCTGGTGCCCTGGTTTCGCCGGCCCAGGGCATGGCAGGTGCTGGATGGCCTAATCGGCCTGACCATGTTTGTGCTGGCGACCCTGTTGTTGCGCCACGCGATGAACGGCCTTTGAGGTTTGACAAATGGCCCACGCGGAAGTTGATTCACGGCATGGCAGACCGCCACACCATCAGCCCCCCGATCAACACCGGCTGATGGAGCATGTAGTAACTCAAACTCCATCGCCCCAGTCGGGCCAGCTGGGTCTGTAAGGGCCAGTGCTGCCCGGTGCGCACGTATGAGGGATAGTGCCTCAAGGCAACCGGCGCCATAGCGGCGCCCCACCACATTACGCCCAGCCAGGGCAGCAAGGGCACGTAGTCTTCGGTGATGGGTTTTTGGCTGATCAGACCCAGCCAGTTGTAGGCCTGGCCATTTAGCAGCTGAAGTGCTGGCCAGTGCTGGTGCAACACGGGGGCCAACTGAGCTGCCGTTACGGCCAGGGCCCCTGCCAGCCATAGCCATGCGCCCCAGGCTGCCGTCAGGCGCACCACGATCAGCATCAGCGCCATGCCGTGCAACACCCCAAAGTAGATGTAGCTTTTGGGGTACATCCACCACGACGCAGCGGTGACCAAGCAGGCGCACAGGGCAATTTGCGCCCAGCGCCGCCAAAAACGCGGCCAGCTCTGGCCTTGCGCCACGGCGATGGCTTGGCCAGCACCCGCGCACAGCAAAAACAGGCTGACGATGGTGGTGCGCTGCCAGGTCCAGAACGGGTCGGCATAAAAGTTTTGATGCAAATAGCCGAACTGATTCAGATCAAACGAGGCATGAAACACCGTCATCCAGACCATGGCGATGCCGCGAATGGCGTCCAGGCCATCCATACGTTCGGTTGCTTGCGGTGCGGGGACTTGATCACGGGGCATGCGGTAACGATACCGCAATGCACCCCGGCAGGGTCGTCAAGGACCTAGCGACCGCAAGGGTCTCGGGGCGTCGAAACTGCCCGCAGACAAGGCAGACTGCAAAAACACCACGGGGCCGTCATTGACGAAGATATCGGTCAGCTGATCACCATTGGCATCGCCCAGCGCCAGGAAGTTGGCACCCATGGGCCCCTCCAGCCGTTGATAGACCGAAAACTGGCCACGCTGCGTGCGCGATTGCAACACCACGCTGATGTAAGACGGCAGGTTTTGCGCCTGGTACACCAAAGAAATCGCCGCAAGATCGGGCAGACCATCGGCGTTCAGGTCTGCGATGGCGACCTGGCGGGCACCATCGGGGAGGGGCAGTGTGGTGGAAGCAAACGCCCCGGGCGCCGTTTGCCGCAAGATGCTCAGGCTGGCCCCACCCGTGCCACCGCTGGCGGCGTTGCCTGCATTGGCAGCCACGATGTCGGCTCTGCCGTCACCGTCCAGGTCGGCAACGGCCACGCCATGCACGTCGAGGCCGGCGCTCATCACCAATGCGGGGCCAAAGCCACCCAGGGGCAACTGATAGAACACCACCACGCTGTCGGTGGCGGCCAGCACGACGTCGTTGCGTCCGTCGCCGTTCAGGTCGTGGGTGACGACGGTTCTGGATCCTCTGAGGCCGCCAGTTACAAGGACGTCTGGTGCAGCATAGGTGCCAGGCAAGGACGAATTTTGTACGTAAACCAATGCGCGAGCATTGGCCAAAACACCGTCGGCCACCACCAGATCTGCCAGCGCATCGTTGTTCAGATAGGAAATGGCAGCATGCTGGGCTGCGCCGCCGGTCGCGAGCCACACACTGGGGAGAAAACGACCAGGATCAGACGGGTTTTGCACCAGCAGGGACACGCCGCCGCTGTCGCTGCTCGCGCCCACTTGCACCGGCAAACTGGCAGGGGTGGCCACTACCAGGTCGAGCCACCCGTCACCGTTCAGGTCCCCCGCACCCAAGCCCCAGGGGTCGGGTCCCACGGCGTACTGCTGCGGTTCCCCGAACAGACCGGGTGCGGTTTGCAAATACACCTCCACCACGCCCGGATGAGGTGGTTCACCGGCGACCAGGCTAGACGCCAGCATCACATCGTCCAGGCCATCCCCATCCAGGTCTTTCACCACCAGCCCTGCGGGCACTCGGTAAGAGAGCGAGGTGGTGCCCGGCTCGCCTCCACCAGAACCACAGGCCCCCAGCAGCAGCGAGCACGCAACGAACAAGACTCGCCAGAGGGCTGCTATGGCGTGGGATGTGCCTTTGTGGCGTAGCCGGTGTGGTGTCATCCGCAGAAAGTAGCACCGCGACGTGTGGTGGGTGTTGAGCGGCATCTATTGCGCTGCGTTTTGACGGTTTTGGCGCTGGCCCATGCGCTTTTTTGCACGTACAGGCAAGCAACGCTGCGCCATACTGGACCGCCATGACCGACAAGCACCAGCACGCCGGAGACGACAAGTCAGCCACGACGCCACCCCACCAGATCGAGGCGCAAGCCTTGGCGCGGCAGCTGGGGGTAGATCCCGCTCGGGGTCTGAGCACTGCACACGCCGCCACGCGCCTGCAAGAGCACGGTCCCAACCGCCTTCCGGGTCCTGTCCCGAGGTCTATGGCGGCCCTGCTGCTGGCCCAGTTTCGAGACTTCATGATCGGCGTTCTGCTGGCGGCCGCCCTGGTGTCAGGGCTGGTGGGTAAGTGGGTGGACATGCTGGTGATCGTGGTGATTGTGGTTCTCAACGCCCTGATCGGTGTTGCCCAGGCCTGGCGTGCCGAGCGCGCCATGGCGGCACTGCGCATGCTGGCCCAGGCACAAGCCACGGTCATGCGCGACGGAATGACCAGCACGCTGGACGCCGAGGCGCTGGTACCCGGCGACATCGTGTTGCTGGACGCGGGCTGCCAGGTTCCGGCCGACCTGCGTTTGCTGGAGGTGGTTCAGCTTCACGTAGACGAATCTGCCTTGACCGGTGAGTCCGTCACGGTGCCCAAGGTCAGCGACGTTTTGGCAGAGGACGCGCCCACGCTCGGGGATCGGCTGAACATGGCCTACAAGGGCACCTCGGTGACGCAGGGCCGTGGCCGGGGTGTGGTTCTGGCCACCGGCATGAGCACCGAATTGGGCAAGCTGGCGGGCTTGCTGGCGCAGGACAGTGAGCGCAGCACGCCGCTGCAAAAGCGCTTGGCTGCGCTGGGCCAGCGCATGGCGTGGGCGGTGATGTTCATTTGCGCTCTGGTGTTTGCCGTGGGCGTGCTGCGGGGCGAAGGCCCCTTGCACATGATTTTGGTGGCCGTCAGTCTGGCTGTTGCTGCCATCCCCGAGGCCCTGCCGGCGGTGGTCACCGTGTTGTTGGCCCTGGGTGCCCACAAGATGGTGGCGGTGCATGTGCTCGTCAAACGGCTCTCGGCGGTCGAAACCCTGGGCTCCGTGAGCATCATTTGCACCGATAAAACCGGCACGCTCACCCAGAACCGCATGCACGTAGAGCACATCACCACGGCCGATGGGCAGGATCATGATCTGAAGGGCTGGCAGCCGGATGTGCAGGGGCATGAGCTCTTGCGGGCGGTGACTCTGTGCAACAACGCTCAGCCCAGCGCAAACGGCTCCTGGCAGGGTGACCCCACCGAGACCGCCCTGGTCGACGCCGCTCACAGCCTGGGCCTGAGCAAGCTGGCCTTGGACGACGCGCATCCACGGGCGCACGAGCATGCCTTTGACGCCAGCCACAAACGCATGAGCACTTACCACCCGGCACCAAGCGGCTATGTGCTTTACACCAAGGGCGCGCCGGAGGCTGTCATCCCACTTTGCCATGAGGTTTGGTCACCCAGCGCGCCTTTGCCCCTGCATGCGGCACAGTGGCTGGAGCGAGCCGACGCCATGGCGCAAAGCGGCCTGCGCGTGCTGGCGGTGGCACGCATGGCACTTCCCACGCTACCGGACGATCCCAACCCGGCCGTCGCCTCCAAGGGCCAGATGCAGCTCCTCGGGCTGGTCGGCATGATGGACCCGCCGCGCCCAGAAGTGGTGAAGGCCGTGCAGTCGTGCCTGCATGCGGGTATCCGCCCCATCATGATCACCGGCGATCACCCCGCCACGGCACTGGCGATTGCCCAGCGGGTGGGGATTGCGCCCACAGACGCAGCCCGGTCAAACCTGGCTGGACCTGTCATGACTGGCGCGGCGCTGGCGACCCTGGATGCCGCCGCACTGCAGGACCGGCTGGCCCACACCAGCGTCTATGCGCGCGTGGACCCGGCTCAAAAAATTCGCATCGTTCAGGCCTTGCAGGCCCAAGGACACTTCGTTGCCATGACGGGCGATGGGGTGAACGATGCGCCCGCCCTGCAGTGCGCGGACATCGGGGTGGCGATGGGAAAAGCCGGCACCGACGTGGCCCGCGAGGCCGCCAGCCTGGTGCTGCTGGACGACAACTTTGCCTCCATCGTGCGGGCGGTGCGCGAGGGGCGGCGTATTTACGACAACATCCGCAAGTTTGTTCGCTACGCCATGACCGGCAATTCGGGCGAGATCTGGACCATCTTTTTGGCGCCCTTGCTGGGTTTGCCCCTGCCCCTGCTGCCCATCCACATCTTGTGGATCAATCTGGTCACCGACGGGCTGCCCGGCCTGGCTTTGGCGGCCGAGCGCGCCGAGCCGGGTGTGATGCAGCGCCCGCCCCGCCCTCCTGACGAAAGCCTGTTTGCCGGGGGGCTTTGGCAGCACGTGCTGGGTTTTGGTCTGTTGATGGGCGGACTGTGCCTGGCCGTGCAGGCCTGGGCGCTCAGCAGCCCGGCAACATCAGGCCAGGCACAGACCATGGTGTTTACAGTGCTGACCTTCTGCCAGATGGCCCATGTGCTGGCGATCCGGTCCGAGCGTGAGTCATTGATGCAGCTGGGCCTGTTCAGCAACCGGCCCTTGCTGGGCGCCGTGCTGATGACGCTAGCCCTGCAACTGGCCACCCTCTACATCCCCGTTCTGCAGCCCATCTTCAAGACCGTTCCCCTGGGGGCCGCCGAGCTGGCCTTGTGCGTGGCAGCGGCAGGGGTGGTCTATGCGGCAGTTGAGCTGGAGAAGCTATGGCGCAGGCGATGAATCGGCTCAGCCGACCCACTTGCGGGCGTTGTGCCACAGCTGCATCCAGGGGCTGGCCGCCTCCAGACCACCGGTTTGGGCCAGGTCGGTCCAGCTCATCTGGATGTTGCGAAACACGCGCTCGGGGTGGGGCATCATGGCCGTGAAGCGGCCATCGGCCGTGGTCACTGCCGTCAGGCCGCCCGGACTGCCGTTGGGGTTGAAGGGGTAACGCTCTGTAGCCACCCCCGCGTGGTCGGTAAAGCGCATGGCGGCAATGGCCTGGGCCGCGTTGCCACGGGCAGAGAAGTTGGCATAACCCTCGCCATGCGCCACCGCGATAGGCAAACGAGTGCCCGCCATACCGGCAAAGAACAGCGAGGGCGATGCCAGCACTTCCACCTGGCTCAGGCGGGCCTCAAAACGCTCGCTCTGGTTGGTGGTGAAGCGTGGCCAGGCGTCAGCGCCGGGGATGATGTCGGCCAGCTCGGCAAACATCTGGCAGCCGTTGCAAACGCCCAGGCCAAAGGTGTCTGTGCGGGCAAAAAAGGCCTTGAACTGGTCTGACAGCGCGGCATTGAAGGTGATCGACCGGGCCCAGCCGATGCCAGCACCCAGGGTATCGCCGTAACTGAAACCGCCGCAGGCCACCACACCGGTGAAGTCCTGCAGGCGCGCCCGACCGGTTTGCAGATCGGTCATGTGCACGTCCACTGCTTCGAAACCAGCTTGCGTGAAGGCGTAAGCCATTTCCACATGCGAGTTGACGCCCTGCTCACGCAAGATGGCCACACGGGGCCGCGACAGCGTCAACGCGGGGGCCGCAGGCAACGCCGGCGAGACAGCAAAGCCGGCAGGCAGCACCACATGCAAACCAGGGTCGCCCGGCTCACCAGCGGCAGCGTGTTCTGCGTCTGCACAGGCCGGGTTGTCACGCAGCTGGCAAATCTTCCAGCTGGTGGCGTCCCACACCTGATGCAGGTCGGCCAGCTTGGCCGTGAACACGGCTTTGGCATCGCGCCAGACCTGAACCTCGCCCACGCCCGCCGTGATGGTCGAGTTGGCCGGGCGCGTCTTGCCGATGAAGTGGCTGTGCTTGCTCAAGCCGTGCTCGCGCAGGGTTTGCATGACTTCACTGCGCTCGGTGGTGCGTACTTGCAAAACCACGCCCAGCTCTTCAGTGAACAAGGCCTTGAGCGTGAGCTCCTCCCGGCGGGCGCTGACCTGGCTCGTCCAGTTCTTGCTGTCACCGTGCTCGGCCCGGCTGTCGCTGATGCCATCACCTTCGGTCACCAGCATGTCCACATTCAGTGCCACGCCCACATGGCCGGCAAAGGCCATCTCGCAAGCGGTGGCAAACAGACCGCCATCGCTGCGGTCGTGGTAAGCCAGAATCTTTCCCTGCGCGCGCAGCAGGTTGACCGCCTTGACCAGATTCACCAGGTCTTGTGGGTCGTCCAGATCGGGCACCTGGTCGCCAGTCTGCCCCAGGGTCTGGGCCAGCATGCTGCCGCCCATGCGGTTTTTGCCATGTCCCAGGTCGATCAGCACCAGCGTGGTGTCGAATTCTGCGTCCAGCTGTGGCGTGAGGGTGCCGCGCACATCGGCCAGGGTGGCAAAGGCCGAGACGATGAGCGATACCGGCGAAGTCACTTTTTTGGCTTGACCACTGGCATCGTCTTTCCACTGCGTGCGCATCGACAGGGAGTCTTTGCCCACGGGGATGGACACGCCCAAGGCCGGGCACAGTTCCATGCCCACGGCCTGGACCGTGGCGTACAGGGCCGCGTCTTCGCCGGGTTCGCCACAGGCTGCCATCCAGTTGGCCGACAGCTTGACGCGAGACAGCTCGATGGGCGCTGCCAGCAGGTTGGTGATGGCCTCGGCCACCGCCATGCGGCCGGAGGCTGGCGCATCCAAGGCCGCCAAAGGCGTGCGTTCACCCATGCTCATGGCCTCACCCGCAAAGCCTTGGTAGTCGGCCAGGGTCACGGCGCAGTCTGCGACCGGCACCTGCCAGGGGCCGACCATTTGGTCGCGATGGCTCATGCCGCCTACGGTGCGGTCGCCTATGGTGATCAGGAATCGCTTGGACGCCACCGTCGGGCTGGCCAGCACCTGGATGGCGGCAGTTTGTAGCGCCACACCGGTGAGGTCGAGCGGCTTGAAGGTGCGCGCCACGGTTTTGACGTCGCGGTGCATCTTGGGCGGCTTGCCCAGCAGCACATCCATAGGCATGTGAACTGGAGCGTCCTGCTGGTCGTCACTCAGTACCAGCTGACGCTCTTCCGTGGCCACGCCCACCACGGCAAACGGGCAACGCTCACGCTCGCACAGGGACTTGAACAGGTCCAGCGACTCGGGCGCAATGGCCAGCACGTAGCGTTCCTGGCTCTCGTTGCACCAAATTTCCTTGGGCGCCAGGCCGCTTTCTTCCAATGGTACGGCGCGCAAATCAAAGCGCGCACCACGGCCCGCATCGTTGGTCAATTCGGGGAAGGCATTCGACAAACCGCCTGCGCCGACATCGTGGATCGCGAGGATGGGGTTGGCGTCCTTGCCCAGGTTCCAGCAGTGGTTGATCACCTCTTGCGCCCGGCGCTCGATTTCTGGGTTGCCGCGCTGCACCGAATCAAAGTCGAGCTGGGCCGCATTGGCGCCGGTTGCCATGGAGCTGGCTGCACTGCCCCCCATGCCGATGCGCATGCCCGGGCCGCCGAGCTGAATCAGCAGGCTGCCGGCAGGAAACACCACCTTGTGGGTCAGGTCTGCATCGATCACACCCAAACCACCGGCAATCATGATGGGCTTGTGATAACCGCGCTGCTCGGAGCTGTCGACACCCGCTGTGCTGCTGGCCACGCTTTGCTCGTATTCCCGGAAGTAGCCCAGCAGGTTGGGTCGGCCAAACTCGTTGTTGAAAGCAGCTCCGCCCAGGGGGCCTTCGATCATGATTTGCAAGGGGCTGGCAATGTGCTCGGGCTTGCCATAAACGCCCTGGTCCTGTGGCCACAGGCTGGACACGGTGAACCCGGTCAGGCCGGCCTTGGGTTTGGAGCCGCGACCCGTGGCGCCCTCGTCCCGAATTTCCCCACCGGCACCGGTCGAGGCGCCCGGAAAAGGCGAAATCGCCGTGGGGTGGTTGTGGGTCTCCACCTTCATCAGCACATGGCTGGTAGCCTGAATCTTTTGGTAGCTGGGTGACTGGCCCTGCGCCTGATTAGCCTTGGCCACGAACCGCTCCACCTGGGTACCTTCCATCACTGAGGCGTTGTCCGAATAGGCCACCACCATGTGTTGGGGATGCGTCTGGTGCGTGTGGCGAATCATGCCAAACAGGCTCTTGTCCTGCGCCACGCCGTCGATGGTGAACTGCGCATTGAAGATCTTGTGACGGCAGTGCTCGCTGTTGGCCTGCGCGAACATCATCAACTCGACGTCGGTAGGGTTGCGCTGGAGTTGCGTGAAAGCCTGTACCAGGTAGTCAATCTCGTCCGCCGCCAGGGCCAGGCCAAACTCGGCATTGGCCGATTCCAGAGCCGTCTTGCCGCCGCCGAGCACATCCACATGTGCCATCGGGGCCGCCTGCAATTCAGTGAATAAGTTCAGCGCATGGTTGCGCTCGAACATCACACTTTCGGTCATGCGGTCATGCAATAAAGCAGCAACGTGCTGTCGCTGGTCTTCGCTCAGACTTGCTTGCCCGCCCAGCAGGCTGCCCATCAGCCCGGTTTTGAGGCTGATGCGGTATTCCACGATGCGCTCCACCCGGCGGATGGGCAGGCCACAGTTGTGGGCAATGTCCGTGGCTTTGGAAGCCCAGGGCGACACCGTGCCAAACCGGGGCGTGACGACGATCAGCGCTCCGCCAGAGGCTGTGGTGGCAGGCTCGCCATAGGTCAGGAGCGCCGCCAGCTGGGTATGCAGTGCAGCGTCGGGAACAGCGTCAGACGTCACCAGATGCACAAAGCGTGCACTCAGGCCATCAATGCGCTCATGAACGGCTTGCAAACGGGGCAGAAGTTGCTGAATTCGAAACGAGCTAAGAGCGCTGCCGCCCTCGAATTGGGTGATGTGCAGGGTCACGAGAGGCCTGGAAGGTGGGCTGTAGAGATGAAAGAGGACACCGGCTTACGGTTCGATGGGTCGAAGCCGGTCGCCAAGAGCTCAAGATTTTAACGACCGGGCACGCCGGTTATTGATGTGACGACCGATTGCCAAACTCGACTTGGCTGCGCTCCGTCAGGCGTCAAAAACGTGCGATCAGCTAATATGGACAAGGTTTCAACACAAGGGGGAAGACTATGTTTCAGGAAATGATCTCGCATCGGGGAGCGCGTTTTGGGCTTGCATGTTTTGTTTTGGCGGCGTCAAGCATCGCGATGGCGGCCAAAGCTCCTCCCCCAGCACCAGCCACAACCTACACTTATAAGTGGTTGGGGGATCCTGAAAAAGCCGGCATCACCGTTCAAACCAACCTCAAGCCGAGTTTTGTGTTGATGGGCGGCGGTCCAGACGTGGATGAGGGATTCCGCTGGCTGATCAAAAAAGCGGGCATCACACCGGCCACGGGTGGCCGCCTGGTGGTGATACGTGCCACGGGTACGGATGCCTACAACCCCTACATTTATTACAGCGATGCCAGTTTGTCGCCCGACACATTGCCGGTGGATCAATGGGTGGGCGGTGCGCAAATGGGGCTGAGTTCTGTCGAAACTTTGATCATTCCTACCCGAGCTGCAGCCAATGACCTCAGGGTCAATCAATTGGTGGCCCGCGCTAATGTGGTCTGGATTGCTGGGGGCGATCAGAAAAACTACATTGAACAATGGAAGGGCACAGCGCTCGAAGACACCTTAAAGGCGCACCTGGTGAAAAACACGCCCATGGGCGGCACCAGTGCTGGCTTGGCCGTGATGGGGGCCTTTGACTTTGCCGCGCTCAAAGGCACGGTCACATCCCTGCAGGCGCAGGCCAACCCGTACAACACTTACATGACTTTGGACCCAAGCCCTTTAAGCAATGAAACGGGTTTTATCTCGCCCCTGGCTTTTAAAAACATCATTTTTGATTCTCATTTGGATGAGCGCGACCGCATGGGGCGCCTGATCACTTTCATGGCCCGAGCGGTAGCACCCAATGGCACTACCGGTTGCGGCGGTGGTTATCTGGGTGAGACGGTAGTGCGAGGCATAGGTCTGGGTGTTGAAACGGCTCTACTTGTTGAAGGTGACGGTGCGGGTACCTACACCGTCCAGAGGCAGACCAATGTATCGACCACCAGCACCAGCGCAGCTTATTTCGTGAAATTAAAAGTTGCGCCCAGCGTGTGCCTCGCAGGTAAGCCTTTGAGCTTTCCCAGTTCAGCGGCGTTTGAAGTGCAAAGGCTAGACAAGACCGGAGCGTTTATCAATCTGGACGCCAGCACCCTACCAGTGTTCTCCAGCGGAACCATCACCAACGGCGTCTTGTCCCCGGCCACTAGAAAAGGCGCGTTCAGCTACTGAGTCAGGCCCGTAGCCAGCAGGGCGAAAGCCCTCTGGGATAATCGGGAACATGACGATCACCTACAAAGACGCTGAAGGCGTGCAAGGCATGCGCATCGCATGCAGACTGGCATCCGAGGTACTGGATTACCTCACCCCATTTGTAAAGCCCGGGGTTAGCACCAATGAGCTGGATCAACTGGCTCACGACTACATCACCCAGGTTCAGGGGGCGATTCCAGCTCCCTTGAATTACACCGGCGGTGGTTCGGTGCCCTACCCCAAGTCCATCTGCACCTCGGTCAACCACCAGGTGTGTCATGGCATACCCAACAACAAAGCCCTGAAAAAAGGCGACTCGGTCAACATTGATATCACCGTGATTAAGAACGGCTGGCATGGCGACACCAGTCGCATGTTCATGGTGGGCGAGGCATCGATCGCGGCCCGCCGCCTGAGCACCATCACCTACGAGGCCATGTGGCACGGCATCGTCAAGGTACGCCCGGGGGCTCGCCTGGGCGACATCGGCCATGCCATCCAAAAATTTGCCGAAGGTCACGGCTACAGCGTCGTGCGCGAGTTTTGCGGCCATGGCATCGGCCAGGTGTTTCATGAGGAGCCTCAGGTGCTGCATTACGGCAAGCCCGGCACTCTGGATGAGTTGAAGGTGGGCATGACCTTCACCATCGAGCCCATGATCAATGCCGGCCGCAAGGACATCAAGGAAGGCCCCGAAAAAGACGGCTGGACCATTGTGACCAAGGATCACTCCTTGTCTGCACAGTGGGAGCACACCGTGCTGGTCACCGAGACCGGCTTTGAGGTGCTGACACTGTCTGAGGGCAGCCCCGCTATGCCTGCGTTCGTGCAGGCCCTGCTGGCGCCCTGATTCCACCTCGCAAAGCAGGATCCTTATGGTCACCCCCCAGGCATTGCGCGAGCGTTATCGCGCTGACAAGGCCCAGGTGCTGCAGGGCATTGCCGGCAGTGGCGCCTCGACGCGTGGCCTGCGCAATGGACTACAAAAAATCTCCCATCTGGCCGACCAGGTTTTGCGCACGCTCTGGCAGCAGAGTGGGTTTGGCGACGACTGCGCCTTGGCTGCCGTGGGCGGGTTCGGACGAGCCGAGTTGTTCCCGCAGTCGGATGTGGACGTGCTCCTGCTCTTGCCAGACGAGGTGACGCTGGAGACCAACCCAGCCTTGCGTGAGCGTATCGAGGGCTTTATAGGCCAGTGCTGGGATGCTGGCCTTGAAATTGGCTCCAGCGTGCGCACGGTGAGCGACTGCCTGGCAGAAGCCGCAAAAGATGTGACCGTACAGACCGCCCTGCTGGAAGCCCGCCTCATTACGGGGAAGGCGGCCTTGTTCGCAGATTTTTTTCAACGTTTTCGCGCGGCCATGGACGCCCCGGCCTTTTTTGTGGCCAAGACCTTGGAGTTGCAGCAGCGCCACAACAAGTTTGAAAACACACCCTATGCCCTGGAGCCCAACTGCAAGGAGTCACCTGGCGGATTGCGTGACCTGCAAATCATCTTGTGGGTGGCGCAAGCGGCGGGCTTTGGCAACAGTTGGGATGATCTGGCGCGCAACGGCTTTGCCACCGCGTTTGAGGTGCGGCAAATCAAGCGCAACGAGAACCTGCTGAAACTGATTCGTGCGCGCCTGCACCTGATTGCGGCACGTCGTGAAGACCGTCTGGTGTTTGACCTGCAGACCGCTGTGGCCGAGTCCTTTGGCTACCGTGCCGAAGATGGCCGCCGCGCCAGCGAGGCTCTGATGCGCCGCTACTACTGGGCAGCCAAGGCGGTGACCCAGCTCAATCAGATCTTGCTGATGAACATCGAGGAGCGACTCAACCCCTCGGCCCACAGCCTGCGCCCCATCAACGAACGGTTTTTTGAAAAAGCCGGAATGATCGAAGTGGCCAGCGACGATCTGTATCAGCGCAATCCCCACGCCATTCTGGAAACCTTCCTGCTGTACCAGACCACCGCAGGCGTCAAGGGTTTTTCTGCCCGGACACTGCGGGCCCTGTACAACGCCCGCGGCCTGATGAATGGCGCCTTTCGAGCCGACCCCGTGAATCGGGCAAGCTTTGTGAAGATCCTGACCCAGCGCGACGGCATCACGCACGCCATGCGGCTGATGAACCAGACCTCGGTGCTGGGTCGCTACCTGTGGGTGTTTCGCAAGATCGTGGGCCAGATGCAGCATGATCTGTTTCATGTCTACACGGTCGATCAGCACATCTTGATGGTGCTGCGCAATGTGCGGCGATTTTTTCTGCCTGAACATGCGCACGAATATCCGTTCTGTTCGCAGCTGGCCGCCGGCTGGGACAAACCCTGGGTACTCTATGCGGCCGCACTGTTTCACGACATTGCCAAGGGCCGAGGTGGCGACCACTCGGTGCTGGGTACTTTCGAAGTGCGGCGCTTTTGCCGTGCCCATGGCATCGATGCTGATGATGGCGAACTCATCGAGTTTTTGGTGCATGAGCATCTGACCATGAGCCGTGTGGCCCAAAAGTCCGATCTGAGCGACCCCGATGTCATTGCCGAATTTGCACGGCGCGTGGGTGACGAGCGCCATCTGACGGCGCTGTATCTGCTGACCGTGGCCGACATCCGTGGCACCAGTCCCAAGGTATGGAATGCCTGGAAAGGCAAGCTGCTCGAAGACCTGTACCGCTACACCTTGCGCGTGCTGGGTGGGCGTGCACCTGACCGCGACGCCGAAGTCGAGGCACGCAAGCGCGACGCTCTGGTGATGATTGCCTTGCACGCGCCACCGTCCGAAGGCCACAAGAAGCTGTGGGACACGCTGGATGTGGGCTACTTCATGCGCCACGACGCGCAAGACATTGCTTGGCACACCCGTAAGCTGTCCCGCCTGGTGGGTGCTACCGAGCCCATCGTCCGGGCCCGACGCTCCCCTGTGGGTGAGGGCCTGCAAGTGCTGGTGTATGCACCCGACCAGCCCGACCTCTTTGCACGCATCTGTGGTTACTTTGACCAATGCGGTTTCAGCATTCAGGACGCCCGCGTTTACACCACCCTGGACGGCCGGGCACTGGACACCTTTCAGCTGGTCACCAGCGCCAGTCCAGACGAGTACCGCGAGCTGACCGACCTGCTTGAAACCCGGCTTGCCCTGGCCATCACGGAAGCGGGCCCCCTGCCCTCACCGAGCCGGGGACGACTGTCGCGCCGGGTGAAGAGCTTTCCGATTGCGCCGCGCGTCAGCCTGTCTCCTGACGAAAAAGCGCAGCGATGGCTGCTGAGCATTTCTGCCAGCGACCGAGTAGGTTTGCTGTACTGCATCGCGCGTGTTCTGGCCCGCCACCGCATCAATGTGCAACTGGCCAAAGTGGCTACCTTGGGTGAGCGGGTGGACGACACCTTCTTGCTGGTCGGGCCCGAACTGCAGCACAACAAGACCCAGATCGAGATTGAAACCGAGCTGCTGGACGCACTGACAGCCTGAAGCGCCGCCCCCTGCAGACACCGTGGAGCGGCTTAGTCGTCCTCGCTGGCGGCGATCTCTGGAAACAAGACATCGGTGTAACCAAAGCGTGTGTAGTCTCGCACCCGCATGGGATATAGCTTGCCGATGAGGTGATCGCATTCGTGCTGGACCACCCGCGCATGAAATCCCTCGACCGTGCGGTCTATGGGGTCGCCGTACTGATCAAAGCCTGTGTAACGCACGCGGCTGAAGCGCGGCACCACGCCACGCAGGCCAGGCACCGACAGACACCCTTCCCAGTCTTCGTCTTCAGGTGGCACACCTTGGGCGTCATCCGCCGCAGGTAGCGGCGTGATCACAGGATTGATGAGCACCGTGGGCGGCACCATGGGGCGATTGGGATAGCGCGGATTGCTCTCCAGACGACCAAAGACGACCACTTGAAGATCGACTCCAATCTGCGGCGCAGCCAGCCCCGCGCCATTGACCGAGCGCATGGTGTCGTGCAGGTCCGAGATCAACAAATGCAGGGCATCGCTGTCAAATTCGGTCACGGGTTGGGCGATGCGCAGCAGACGCGGGTCACCCATCTTGAGAATGTTTCGAACCGTCATCAAGACTCCTTTTGCAACAGGGCCAGCATGCCGGCCTCATCCATCACCAGAACGCCCAGCTCCTGCGCTTTGGTGAGCTTGCTGCCCGCCTCTGCACCCGCCACGACGAAATCGGTTTTCTTGCTGACGGACCCCGCCACCTTGGCGCCTGCAGATTCGAGCAGGTCCTTGGCTTGATCGCGGCTGAGCGTGGGAAGCGTGCCTGTGATCACGCAGGTCTTGCCCGCCAGGGGGCGGGGCGTTTGTGCCGCCGGCACCCCTTCTTGCCAAGTGATACCGCAGGCGCGTAACTGCGCGACAACCTCGCGGTTGTGGGCCTGGTCAAAAAAGGTGCGCAAGCTGTGCGCAACCACTGGCCCGACATCGTTGACCTCCAACAGCTGCTCGGTGCTGGCGTCCATGATGTCGTCCAGCGTCCCAAAGTGCCGCGCCAAATCCTTGGCAGTGGCCTCACCCACATGCCGTATCCCTAGGCCATACAAGAAGCGTGGCAAGGTGGTTTGACGGGAGGCCTGCAATGCGTCGAGCAGGTTTTGAGCGGACTTGCCAGCCATGCGATCCAGCTCGGCCAGCGCGGCAAAACCCAGGCGGTAGAGGTCGGGCAGTGTGCGCACAATCTGCTGATCCACCAACTGATCCACCAGCTTTTCGCCCAGACCATCGACCTCGACCGCGCGGCGTTGTGCAAAGTGCAGGATGGCCTGTTTGCGTTGGGCCGGGCAGAACAGCCCGCCGCTGCAACGGTGATTGACCTCGGCCTTTTCGCGTACCACAGTGCTGCCACAGATGGGGCAGGACTTGGGCATACGAAAGTTGGGGACGTAGCTGCCACGGATGGCGGCGTTGGCACCGTCAAGGGTACGCCCCACCACTCCCACCACCTCCGGAATCACATCGCCCGCACGGCGCACGATGACGGTATCGCCCACGCGGCAACGCTTGCGTCGCAGCTCAAAGAGGTTGTGCAAGGTCGCATTCGTCACCGTGACCCCACCCACAAAAACCGGTGCCAACCGCGCCACCGGCGTGAGCTTGCCGGTACGACCAACTTGCACATCAATGCCCAGCAGCGTGGTCTGCATCTCCTGCGCCGGGTATTTGTGCGCCACGGCCCAGCGAGGCTCGCGGGTCACAAAGCCTAGTTGCCTTTGCAAGGCCAGTGCATTGACCTTGTAGACCACCCCATCAATGTCGTAGGGCAGGCGGTCCCGTTCACGCGCAATCTGTTGGTGAAAGGCAACCAGTGCCGAGCCGCCCAGGGCCAGCGTGGTTTGCTCTGCCACCGGCAAACCCCAGGCCTTGAGCGCCTGCAGCAGCTCAAAGTGGGTGTCGAACGCCGGCCCACCCTGCTCTGCCGGCGTGATCTCGCCTATGCCATAGGCATAAAAACTCAAAGGCCTTTGGGCTGCAATGCCTGGGTCCAGTTGGCGTACCGCGCCTGCGGCGGCATTGCGGGGGTTCACAAAGGTCTTGAGACCCAGTTCGCGCTGTTTGTCATTCAGCGACTCAAAGTCATCGCGGCGCATGTAGACCTCGCCCCGTACCTCCAGCACCTTAGGTACAGGCATTCCATCCCAAAGGGACACGGCTGCGGGCGCCATCAGGCGAAGCGGAATCTGCCCGATGGTGCGGATGTTTTGTGTCACATCCTCGCCCACCTCGCCGTCACCGCGGGTGGCCGCCTGCACCAGAACGCCTTGCTCGTAGCGCAAGTTGATGGCTAGTCCATCGAACTTCAGCTCGGCCACGTAGGCCACCAGCGGATCAGACGCATCCAGCCCAAGTTCCTTGCGTACCCGGGCATCAAAATTTAGCGCGCCGCTGGGCTCAGTGTCGGTTTCGGTGCGTATGCTGAGCATGGGCACGGCATGGCGGACACTGGCAAATTGCGGAAGTGGCGTACCGCCCACGCGCTGGGTCGGCGAGTCTGGGGTCCTCAGCGCCGGAAAGCGTGCCTCCAGGGCTTGCAGCTCCCGAAACAAACGGTCGTACTCGGCGTCCGTGATTTCCGGCTCGTCCATCACGTAGTAGCGATGGGCATGGTGATGCAAGACTCTGGCCAGCTCGCTGGCACGGGCACCTGCCTCTGGCGTCAACACATCGGTGGGCAAGGTCATGGTGTTCAGCTGAACAGGCGACGCGCCTGGACTGAGCCCGCCGCCAAGTCGCGGGCCTCCAGCGTGTCATAAAGCGCTTGCAAATCTTGGGCAATGCTGTCCATGGCCGCGATGGGCAAGGGAACGCCGTTGTCATCGGTCACCACAGCGTCCATGGCCCGCGACAGGCCTTGCGCCACTTCGCGCATCCGCTCAAAACCATGCTCTTCGCGGGCAACGTGGGCCACGTCAAGATTGAGTGCAATCTCTCGCACGGCGGACTGGTCCGGGTCTTCCGCCAAGGCAGCCTGGGTGTCGAAGCTCAACACCAGGACCGGCGGCAAGCCGGTCGTGGTGGCCGGCAAAACCATGCGCCCCGGGATGGCCCCCGGCACAAACCCCAGTCGGGCGGCCTGCTGCTGGATGTAGCCTGGGCTCCAGGCGGCTTCCTGCGCCCGCAAGGTGAAGCCGAGCTGTGCGTCGTGGGCCACTGCAAATTGGTCAAGCTCACGGGCACGCGCCACCTCGTCCTGCATGTCGGGAAACTCGGGCGTGCCCCCCAGAGCGTCGGCAAAGGCCTGCGCCTTCATCACGTATTCCGAGAACTCAATCTCGTTGAGAGCGCCGGAGCGGTTGGCCAGCTGCACGCCTGCATGCAGGGCGCTGTAGCGCTGCCCCGCCACGGGCATTTCCCACTGCTCGGTGCTGGTATTGAGTCCTTCCACTGCAAATGGCTTGCTGCCCACGCGACGGGTCGGCGGCAAGGCGGCCAGGGCGGCATCGCCGGAAACCACATTTTCCAGCGCAATGGGCGTGATGACGTCGATGAGGGCGTCCAAAGACGGTTTACGCTCCGGCAAAGGCAGAACAAAAGCGTTGCCATCCAGGGCGGGCTCGCTGCCCAAGTCGCCGTCCGTCAGAATGGGCTCGGCCGGAGGCGACTCGTGCTGGGCTTGGCGCGGTGCATTGCGCCGCGAAGTCCAGATGCCGTGCGCCAGCACCCCGGCGAGCACCAGGAGGCCGACCACTGCGAGTTGAATTTGCAAAGTACTCATGATGTTTTCAATTCAAGTCTGCGAAGGTGTCCGCCGACGCCATGTCGACCGCCACGATGCGTGAAACTCCCTGCTCCTGCATGGTCACGCCGATGAGTTGCTGAGCCATTTCCATGGCAATCTTGTTGTGACTGATGAACAGGAACTGCGTCTCGCGGCTCATGCTCGACACCAGCCGGGCGTAACGCTCGGTATTGGCGTCGTCCAAGGGCGCGTCCACCTCGTCCAGCAGGCAAAACGGCGCCGGGTTGAGCTGAAAAATGGCAAACACCAGCGCAATCGCCGTCAGTGCCTTCTCCCCGCCAGAGAGCAAGTGAATGGTCTGGTTCTTTTTGCCCGGCGGCTGGGCAATCACCTGCACACCTGAGTCCAGAATCTCGTCGCCAGTGATCACGAGACGCGCATTGCCGCCACCAAACAGTTCGGGGAACATGCGCCCAAAGTGTTCGTTGACGGTGTTGAACGTGCCCGACAGCAGCTCGCGTGTCTCGCCGTCGATCTTGCGAATGGCATCTTCCAGGGTGGTCATAGCCTGGGTCAGGTCTGCGGTCTGGGCATCCAGAAACTGCTTGCGCTCGCGTGCTGTGCCCAGTTCTTCCAATGCCGCCAGGTTCACCGCGCCCAGTGCGTTGATGTCACGCTGTAGGCGGTCAATTTCGGTCTGCAGACCCAACAGCTTGACCGGGCCTTGTTCTATGGACGCGGCCACGGCATCGAGGTCGGCCCCGGCGTCTAGCAGAAGCTGGGCATATTGCTCAAAGCCCAGTCGGGAAGCCTGTTCTTTCAGCTGAAACTCCATGATGCGCTGACGCAGGGGTTCCAGTTCGCGCTCCAGCGTGAGACGGCGTTCATCGCTGGCACGCAGTTTGGCGGTGAGCTCGTCGTACTCGCTACGCCTGGACCCCAGGGCGCGCTCGCAATCCAGCTTCAGGGCCAGAGCGTTTTGCAGACCGGCCTGGGCTGCGGCGTCGGTCAGGCGCGACAACTCATCTTGCGCGCGCTGCAGCTCCAGCTGCAGGGATGCAGCCTGTTGGGTGGCGGTGTCGATGGTGCGGGCCAGCTCCTGGCGCCGAGCGTCCAGGGTGCGCAGCGAGAAGGCGGCTTCTTGCGCCTGACGCTCCAAACCGCGCTGTTGCTCACGGCACAGATTGAGCTTGCGCTCGGCCTCCATCACCCGGTCGTCCAACTGGGCGTGGCGTTCCTGGGCGTCAGCCAGTTGCATGTCCAGCTCTTCAAAGCGGCCCTCGGCAATGGCCCGGCGCTCTTGCAGCGCGTCCATCTGCGCCTCTACTTCTGCCAGATCCTCACCCAGTTGCTGATTCCGGGCCTTGGACTGCTCGGCCAGTTGCTGGAGCCCCAGCAGCTCCACCTGCAGAGTGTGCGCCTGGCCGCGAGCGTCTGTGGACTCGCGCTGGGCCGCCACCAAGCGCTGACTGGCCTCCGCATAGGCTGCCTCGGCACGCAGCAGGGCGGAGCGCGATTCATCACAAATCAGGCTTTGGGCACGCAGCGCCTTGTCCAAGTCTTCGATTTCGTGGGCCCGTGCAAGCAAGCCGGCTTGCTCGCTGTCGGGGGCATAGAAGCTGACGCTGTGTGGGCTCACGCAATGGCCCGTGGGCACATAAATCACCTCGCCAGCCCCCAGCTGGTTGCGTTGAGCCAAGGCATCTTCCAGGCGATCTGCCACAAAGCAAGGTGCCAGCCAGTCCGCCAACACCGCACGCAGGCCTGCATCGTTCAGCCGCAGCAAATCCAGCAGTCGGGGCAGCTTGGACGGGACAGGAGGCTGTCCCGCATCGGGCGGTGTAAAAAACGTGAGTTTGGCGGGTGGCGCCTCTTTGGCACCGTGACCAAGAAAAGCACTCACCCTGTCCAGGCGGGACACTTCCAGCGCGCCCAGCCGTTCACGTAGCGCCGCCTCCAGGGCGTTCTCCCAACCCGGCTCAACGTGCAAACGCGTCCACAGACCCTGCAGCGCCTCCAGGCCCTGCTTGGCCAGCCAGGGTTTGAGCTTTCCGTCGGTGCGTACCTTTTCCTGCAGGGCTTTCAGGGCTTCCAGGCGGGCCCCCAGTCCAGACCGGCGAGTGGTGTCGGCATTCACCGTGTGTTGGGCCGTGCGACGGGCCTCATCCAGGGTCGGCACCGTTTCCTGCAACTCCTGCAGGCGCGCATCGGCGACGTCGGCGCCTTCCTGCGCCTGAGCCAGTTGCTCTTGCAAGCGCTGCAAACGCGCATCGTCGGGCGCAGACAGCGAGTTGCGGTCGGTGGCCAGGCGTTCTTGCCGTTGCTGCAAATGACGGGTTTGCTCGTCCATGCTGCGCTGCTCAGCGCCCAGCACCTGAATGTGTTGCTGAATGGTGCCGACGGCTGCTCGTTGCTGTAGCGCGTTTTGTTGCGCGGCACGCAGAGCG
>JBJOJH010000207.1:0-2829 GCA_046046715.1 Pseudomonadota bacterium
ATGGCTGGGGTTGGTCGGCCACCACCAAACGGCCGACAGGACCGCCAACAGCAACACTCCCATTAAAAAGGGCTTGGCAATTCGGTCGGCCAGTTGCGCCAAGCGTGGCTTTTGTAAGGACGCACTTTCCATCAGTGACACGATTTGAGAAAACTGCGTGCCCTCACCCACTTGTTCCACCTGCACAGTCACGATGCCGCTCAGGTTATGGCTACCCGCCACCACGCGCTCGTCCATGCCACGCGATTGCGGACGCGACTCGCCAGTCAGCAAAGCCTCGTCGACCAAAGTCTGACCTTGCACAATCACACCATCCGCTGGAAAGCTCTCAGCGGGATAGACACGAATCAAATCGCCCACCATCACGCGACGCACTGCGACACGCTCAAAGTCGCCTTCTGGGGTTTGTCGCTCGATGCTGTCGGGCAATCGATTCATCAAAGCCTCCAAAGCGCCGGCGGTGCGATCGCGCAATCGCAACTCCAGCCAACGCCCGGTGAGCAAGAAGAACACAAACATGGTCAAGGAGTCGTAATACACCTCACCACCAAACATGCCATTTGGTTCGAACGTTGCGGCTGAACTGAGTAAAAACGTGATCAGCATGCCCAGGGCCACAGGCAAGTCCATGCTGATGCGGCGGCTACGCAAGTCTCGTAGCGCATTGCTGAAGAAGGGCCCGCATGAAAAAAACACCACGGGCAAGGTCAACACCCACGACGCCCAGCGCAACAAATCAACCATGTCCGGTGTGATGTCGCCCTCACCGGCCACATAGGCAGGATAGGCGTACATCATCACCTGCATCATGCAAAAACCTGCCACAAGCCAGCGCCACAAGGCACGTCGCCCTTCTTCGTGTCTGGCCTGCCTTAAAGAGCTGTCTGCAGCGGGCAAAGCCCCATAGCCGGATTTGGCAATGGCCGCTATCCATACCGAAGGTTTCACACGTTGCGCAGACCAAACCACCTTGGCACGGTGCGTGGCTGCATTCACCTCCACCGACTTCACCCCGGGGACTGCCAGCAAGGCTTCCTCGATGGTGAAAGCACAAGCAGCGCAATGCATACCCTGAATCACCACCTGCGAATCCCAACAGTCTTCACTGTCAGGTAAGACAGCAGATGCGTGCGGCTGGCTAAAGCGCAACCACTCCTGGCGGTCATCCAGCAACGTGGTCAATGAAGGATCGGATTGCATAAGCCAGTGAGCCTAACTGCTTCGTCTTAACGTAGCTTGACATGTATCAACATCTTTTCCCATAAAGGTACTAAGCTGAGGACGCAACTAACACAAGGAGCAGTTTTATGTACAAACGAATTTTGGTGGCAACTGACGGTTCAACATTGTCGAAAAAAGCGATCACTAGCGCGATTGAATTAGCTGCCTTGAGCGGAGCCGAGTTGATCGCTGTGAAAGTGACGCCCCGTTACCCAGAAAGTTACTTTGAAGGCTCATTGCCCTTGAGCGCTAGCGAAGTTTCAAAAATTGAAAAAGGCTGGACAGACGCTGCACAAAAAATAGTGGATGCCGTCGTCAAGGCTGCGAAAGCCAAGGGCGTGATCACCAAGGCTGTGGTGGTCAAGTCAGACATCGTCTCGGATGCCTTAATTGCTGCGGCTAAAAAACACAAAGCTGATTTGATCGTGATGGCCTCGCATGGCCGACGGGGTATCAAGCGCTTGTTGTTGGGTAGCGAAACACAGCAGGTACTGACACACGCCCATGTGCCTGTGCTGGTGCTGCGTTAAACCTTTCAGCCACTGACGAATCAAGAAGCGAGGCGTTGCTTCGCTTCTTGATACTCACGCTTCAAACGCGCGACCAAGGTCGCTGCTGGCACCACCTCTTTGATGACGCCAATGCCTTGGCCGCAGCCCCAGATATCTTTCCAAGCCTTCTGTGCGCCAGCACCGAAATTCATTTTGCTGGGGTCACTCTCAGGCAAGTTGTCGGGGTCTAAACCTGCATTGCGAATAGAGGGTGCCAAGTAGTTGCCGTTCACGCCCGTGAACAAGTTACTCAACACCACGTCGTCTGAAGTGCTGTCCACCACCGCTTGCTTGTAGTCCTCTGAAGCACGGGCCTCATCCGTCGCGATGAAGGCAGAACCGACATAGGCAAAGTCCGCGCCCATCGCTTGGGCAGCCAGAACCGCACCGCCCGTAGCAATAGAACCGCTCAGCGCCACAGGACCATCGAACCACTCACGAATTTCCTGAATCAACGCAAACGGACTCTTCGCTCCGGCATGGCCGCCAGCACCAGCAGCCACCGCGATCAAGCCATCGGCGCCTTTTTCAATCGCCTTTTTGGCAAACTTGTTGTTGATGATGTCGTGCATCACGATGCCACCATAGCTGTGCGCCGCCGCATTCACATCTTCCCGCGCACCCAACGATGTGATGATGATCGGCACCTTGTATTTCACGCACAGAGCCATGTCGTGCTCTAGGCGGTCATTGCTTTTGTGCACGATTTGGTTGACAGCAAACGGCGCTGCGGGTTGATCAGGGTGATCGCGGTTATGGGCAGCCAGCGCCTCGGTGATTTCAATCAGCCACGCCTCGAGTTGCTCTGCAGGCCTTGCATTCAAAGCGGGCATAGAGCCCACCACGCCCGATTTGCACTGCGATATCAACAGCTGAGGGTTGCTGATTATGAACAAGGGCGAGGCAATGACGGGAAACTTGAGCGACTGCAAGACGGGTGGTATGCGCGACATAAAAGATCCTTCAAGAAAAACTCAGGGCACCCAAAGTGCCCTGAAGTGAGTGACTAATTTTCCAGGTCTGAAACTTAGAACGCGTCGAGCGCCAACTCAGTCAC
>JBJOJH010000208.1:0-6595 GCA_046046715.1 Pseudomonadota bacterium
CCAGACTCGGCGCGTAGTTTTGGGACATTGATCGATCCGCAACAGACCACGCCAGACATCGTCGCCACCACCCTACAAGGACAAGCATTTAACCTGCGCCAGCTGAAGGGGCAATGGTTGATCGTTAGCGTAGCGGGAGGTGCTTGCAATGCCTCATGTGAGCAAAACCTGTATTTGCAGCGACAACTGCGGGAGGTCTTGGGCAAGGAAAAGGACCGTGTTGAACGGGTATGGCTCGTTGACGACGCTGCCGGATTGCCAGAGAAGATTGCGCCTGGACTCCAAACCGCTACGGTGCTGCGTGTTCAGCGCGCGGAACTGGAGCAGTGGCTGAAGCCAGAGGCTGGGCAGCAACTCTCCGACCACTTGTATGTGGTAGACCCCATGAGCAACTGGATGATGCGATTTCCTGCCCATTTGACAACCGAAGGCGCTGCCAAAGCAAAACGGGATATGGAGCGTTTGCTCAGAGCATCCGCCTCCTGGGATCAGCCGGGGCGCTAGTGCCGCGCATGAGATCGGCTCCTGAAACATGACTACATCCGACTTGTACAACCTGTCACCACTGGCCATGGTCATGCTGACTGGTTTGGTGATCGCCATCGTCCCGTTGGCCTGGGTGATGTGGCGTCATCGTGGCCAAAGTGCGGCCAATCGGTCGTATGGCCTGGCTGTACTCACCCTGTTTTTAACTTTTGACCTGGTCTTGTTTGGCGCCTTCACCCGCTTGACGGACTCGGGCCTGGGATGTCCGGACTGGCCCGGGTGCTACGGCAGTGCCAGCCCGATAGGGGCGGCATCGCCGATTGCAGCGGCTCAGGCTGCCCTGCCCAGCGGCCCCGTCACCCTCAGCAAAGCCTGGATCGAGATGATTCATCGCTACCTGGCGACGGCAGTTGGGGCCTTGATCTTGTTTCAGACCTTTCAAGCCTGGTATTTGCATCGCCAAGGTCGGCGTCTAGGCGGTGAAGTAGCGGTAACTTTGACAAGTCCCTGGTTGCCCACGCTGACTTTGATCTGGGTTTGTCTGCAAGGTGCTTTTGGCGCACTCACCGTGACCATGAAGCTGTTCCCTGCCATCGTGACGCTGCATCTTTTGGGCGGCATGGTTCTGTTGATGTTGCTGGCCACTCAAGTGGCCCATGGTGAACGATCCAGGCGATTGGGGCCGGCCGGTATTGAGGTTGGCGGCATCGGGCGAGGACTCCGCTTCGGGCTTATGGCTGGCTTGGGCCTTTTAACAGTGCAAATTGCACTTGGTGGCTGGGTGAGCACCAACTATGCCGTATTGGCTTGTGCGGAATTTCCCACCTGCCAAGCAGGGTGGTGGCCGCCAATGAACGTGTCTCAGGGGTTCGAGATATGGCGCCCGTTAGGGATGACCTCGCAAGGTGAAGTGATCAGTTTTGCAGCCCTTACTGCTATTCACTGGGTGCATCGCTTGATGTCAGTGGTTGTTTTTGCCGCATTGGGCGCGCTCGCTTTCAGGCTACGCACCCTTGCCGCCTACAAGGCGACGGCCCGTTGGCTGGCTCTGCTGCTCTTGCTGCAATTCGCCACTGGGGTCAGCAATGTCGTGTTTGAATGGCCCTTGTTGGCCGCAGTGTTACACACGGGTGGTGCAGCTGCCTTGTGCGTCGTCTTGACTTTGGCACTCGCTCGGCCGATGGTTGCCAATGTGCCACATCAACGCGTCTCTGATACGAGCGTGTTGAAGTCCTCTAGCTCTCAAAAATAGGTCTCTATGAGTACCCCCACCCCAAGGTCCCTGTCCACGCCGGCAGCGCCGCAGTTGTCAGTTTTCAGGCAATACAACGCCTTGACCAAGCCACGCGTGATCCAGTTGATCGTGTTTTGTGCGCTGATTGGCATGGTGTTGGCCGTGCCTGGCGTACCTACCTGGGACGAGGTACTAATCGCCACGGTCGCATGCCTGGGAATTTGGCTGGTGGCTGGCGCTGCGGCAGCTTTCAACTGCATCGTGGAGCAGGGCATAGACGCCCGCATGAAGCGCACTGCTTGGCGCCCCACCGCCAAAGGGCAACTCGGCAACCAGCAAACCTTGTTGTTCTCGGCAGTTTTGTGTGCCATCGGCTCAGCTTTGCTGTACGTCTGGGTGAACCCACTCACGATGTGGCTGACCTTCGCCACCTTTGTGGGCTACGCGGTGATCTACACCGTCGTTCTAAAGCCACGAACACCACAAAATATCGTTATCGGCGGTGCTTCTGGGGCCATGCCCCCTGTTTTAGGTTGGGCGGCCATGCGTGGAGATGTCGGGCCCGAGGCCTTGATACTTTTCCTGATCATCTTCTTGTGGACGCCCCCCCATTTTTGGGCGCTGGCACTTTATCGGGTAGAGGACTACCGCAAGTCCGGCCTGCCCATGCTGCCAGTGACTCATGGCAGTGAGTTCACCCGCTTGCACATCCTGCTTTACACCTTGGTGCTGTTCTCTGCCTGTCTGCTGCCATTCATCTACGGAATGAGCTCCTGGTTGTACCTGGTGGTGGCGGTGGTATTGAGCATTGGTTTTTGCGCCTATGCAGTGGCGCTGCTGCGTAACTATTCTGACGAATTGGCACGTCGCACCTTTCGCTTTTCCCTGATTCATCTGAGCGTGCTCTTTGCCGCGCTTTTGCTGGACCATTACTTCTACTAAGGCTGCGCGCATGTTGAACATCCATCTTCTCGCAGGCCACTCATGGCATCGCATGCTGCGGATGTTGCTTAGCGCCGGCATTTGCGCTGCCTTGCTAGCCTGCGGTGAGAAGGGACCCGCATTCACGTCCATCGACGTGACCGGAGCAGACTACGCCAAGGATTTTTCCGTGCTCGACCAGAATGGGCAGCAGCGATCACTGAAAGACTTCAAGGGCAAGGTCGTGGTGGTGTTTTTTGGTTACACCCAGTGCCCCGATGTTTGCCCGACAACCCTGGCCGAGCTCGTCGAGGTCAAGCGCTTGTTGGGAGCAGAGGGTGCCAAACTTCAGCCACTTTTCATCACGGTGGACCCCGAGCGTGATCAGGCTGACATGCTCAAGAATTACATGGCCAACTTCGATGCCAACTTTTTAGCCTTGCGTCCTACGGCTGAGCAGTTGCTTGCCTTGACGAAGGACTACAAGATGTACTTCAAGAGGGTGGAAGGTAAAACCCCAACCAGCTACACCATGGATCACTCAGCCGGCAGCTACGTGTACGACACCCAGGGTCGGCTTCGTCTTTACACCCGCTACGGCAGCGGTGCAGCGCCGTTGGCGGAGGACATCAAAAAGCTGTTGGCTTCAAACCCCTGAGGACTGATTAGCCATGAAAAAAGCCCTGATCAAAGTTAACCAGGGCTTCATAAGGTGTGATGTACTTAGGCGTATTCGATGAGCGCCTTCTTCATCTTCTTCATCGCTGCCACTTCGATTTGACGGATGCGCTCGGCGCTGACGCCGTACTCGGCCGCCAGGTCGTGCAGGGTCATGCCGCCAGAGCTGTCGTCGTTCACCTTCAGCCAGCGTTCTTCCACAATGCGACGGCTTCTGGGGTCCAGGGTGTCGAGAGCAAGACTGATGCCTTCGGTGGCCATCACGTCGCGTTGGTGACTTTCTATCACCGACACGGGCTCGTGGGTGGTGTCTGTCAAATAGGCAATAGGGCCAAAACTGTCTTCGCCATCGTCGGAGGGGCCCGGGTCCAGCACCACATCACCGCCTGAAAGACGGGTCTCCATTTCGATGACTTCCTCGCGTTTGACCTTCAACTCGGTGGCCATCGCGTCAATTTGATCGTCGTTCAGCGTGTCGCGGTGCGTGCCCAGATCAGCCGCGGCGTCATCTGCCTTGAAGCGCTGCTTCATGGAGCGCAGGTTGAAAAACAATTTGCGCTGAGCCTTGGTGGTCGCGACCTTAACCATGCGCCAGTTTTTCAGGATGTACTCGTGAATTTCTGCCTTGATCCAGTGCATGGCGTAGCTCACCAAACGCACCCCCTGATCAGGGTCGAAGCGTTTGACAGCCTTCATCAGGCCGACGTTGCCCTCCTGTATCAGGTCACCATGCGGTAAGCCGTAGCCCAGATATTGACGCGAAATGGACACGACCAAGCGCAAGTGGGACATGACGAGCTTACCCGCTGCATCGATATCACTATGGTCGCGGAACTTGCGCGCGTAGTCCTGCTCTTCCTCAAGCGTCAACATCGGCAAACGATTTGCTGCCGAGATATAGGCGTCCAGATTGCCTAACGCGGGCACCATGCCCCACGGGTTAGCAACTGCCAAAGTGCCGCCAGAAACTCCAGTTTGATAAGACATACCAGAACTCCTCTCTCTAATACGGGAATGTTAGCACTCCTGTTCTGAGAGTGCTAACGAACGAGCCAAAAGCCTTGTGACAAGTTGTATGTATCACTGCAAGGCCCGTTGCGTGGCCAATTCCCCGCCCGATTGAAGTGGGCCCAGGGGATTGATTTGCTGTTCGACAAAATCCACATGCGGCTCACCGCTGCTGTTGCGCATCAGCACGACGCCATTGCGCACCACAATGAGTCCCTGAAAGCGCCAGCCCGTGCTGTGCGCCGTGCGGCGTATGTTGAAGAAGTCCAACAAAAAATTGCCGACACGGCGCCGGTCTTCTCGGGAATAACGAAATTCGTAGGCCCGGCATTTCATTTGAGCCAGGATGCAATCGCGCACCGCGGTGTCCAGTGCTTCCATGGGAACGCCGGAATTGGGGGCCAATCGGCTGATGACCTCGGGGTAGGGGATGATGGTGACGTTGGCAGTCGTCACGGGATCAAAGCCCAAGGCCTTGATCTCCTCGAAGGTGGTCTGGTACGGGATGATCTTCTCAAGCTGTACCCGAGCCTCTTCGAAACTGTCGAAAGGGGTGGGCGTAACGTTACTGCCGCGTGGCAGCAGATTGGCACAGCCACCCAAGGCAAGACCCGCCAGCAGACAAGTGATCCTGCGAGCGAGCAGGTTCAGCATGGGTGATTCAATGCCTGGTGTTAGCTCATACGCTGCGTACCACCATCACTGGCAGGCTTGCGTGTTGCAGCACACGCTGGGTCACGCTGCCCAGTACCAACTTCTCCAGGCCATGACGGCCATGCGAGCCCATGACGACCAGGTCTGCATGGGCCTTGCCGGCGTTCTCCAAAATACCCCGCCAGACGGTGTGGGACTCCACGACCTCGCCCTGTGCGTCTACCCCGGCTGACTTGAGTTGTTCGCAGGCAATTTGGGTGGCCTTTTCTGCTTCTGCTTTGGCCGCCTTGTGGAAATCCTCCTGGCCATAGGGAATTTCTGCGTTCATGCCCATCAAGGGATAGGGATCGACGATCGAGATCACGGAGACCTTGCTTTGGAAGGCTTTGGCCAGTGCTATGGCCTTGTCGATGGCGCGCAGCGACGTTGGAGAGCCGTCCACCGGCACGAGAATTTGGTCAAACATGGCAGTTCCTGCAGAAAGTGTTACGGGAACTGCATTGGAAGGCCTGCATGACATACTCCTCTTGAGTACGCGCAAGTGCCCGCCTTGTGGCGAAAAGACGCTAGCTATCCGTCTGTCCGACTTTTTGCGGCTGGCTGCCCAGTGCCCGCCAAGCCCAGTGGATGCGCATCGCCGTGGTGACGAGGCACAGCGTCGCGAAGCAGGTCGCCAGAGTTGCAAAGTGATGGGGCCACAGGCACATGGCGGCAAAAAAGGCGAGTGTTTCTGTTGCCTCCGTCAGTCCACCCAAAAAATAAAACGACTTGTCAGGGTACGCCAGGCTGGTCATCCCACGCTTGGCCGCAAGGGCGGCAAAGGCCAGAAAGCTCGATCCCGTGCCTATGAAACTGGCCAGTAAAAAGGCCGCTGCCAGTGCATGGTTTGCAGGGTCCACCCAGGCAAAAGCCAGTGGAATGCTGGCATAAAACAGAAAATCCAGGGCAATGTCCAAAAAACCACCCCGGTCAGTGGGCTGGCCCAAGCGGGCGACCGCACCGTCCAGTGCATCGAACAGGCGCGAGACCAGTATGGCTGCCAAGCCCGCCAAAAATGCTCCGTTTGCGATGCAGAGTGCGGCGGCCAGGCCCAGCACAAATCCGCTCACCGTGAGTTGATCGGCACCGATGCGACACCGTACCAGCAAGCGTGCCAGTGCGTCTATGGCGGGCTTGATCAAGGCTGTCACTCGACGGTCCAGCATGGTTCAGGCTCGTTTGATGGATGGTGGACGGTGCGCAACTGCCGCTGCCGGTGTCGATGCCGACGCGTCTGTGGGACCGAGTCGCGTGAGGCGGCTCAGGTCTGAGATGTCCTGGGTGTCATGCGTGACCAGCAGCACCGGTATCTGGCGCACTTTTACCTGCTGAGCGATCAGTTGCCGCATGCGCTCTCGCAGCGCGGAATCGAGTTTGGCGTAGGGCTCGTCCAGCAGCAGCGCCTGCGGCTCGGCAAGCAAGGCCCGCATCAGCGCCACTCGGCTGCGTTGCCCGCCAGACAGGGTGGCGGGATTGGCCTCGGCCAGGTGGGGCAGCTCGATGTCATGCAATGCCTGCATCACCCGGGCCTGGCGTGCCATTCGGTCTCCCGGTGGAACAGCAAACAGCAGGTTT
>JBJOJH010000209.1:0-3559 GCA_046046715.1 Pseudomonadota bacterium
CCGAACTGGGCGAACAACTCCGCCAGCAGCAAGGGCGGCCGTCATGACGGCCCAGGCGCCGGCCTTGGCACAGACCGCCGTGGCCGTTCAAGCCGATGCCGCCCTTGAGATCCGGCAGCGCGCCTTCATGTACATGCCCTACATGCACAGCGAATCGCCACTCATCCATAGCGCCGCAGTGGCTCTTTTCAGCCAAAGTGGCATGGAAGGCAGCCTGGCGTCTGAACTTCAGTACAAGGCCATCGTCGACCGCTTTGGCCACTACCCGCACCGCAACGCCATCCTAGGGCGGCATTCCAGCGCGCAGGAGCTTGAATTTTTGAGCACACCTGGCTCGTCGTTCTGATTTTTTATCACTCAACTCACTCAACTCACTGGATCACCATGCTTTTTGAATCGTTCACAGCCCGCAAACTGCAACTTGCCAACCGCAGCGTGATGTCGCCCATGACGCGCAGTCGTGCCGTCGAGGCCAACACGCCCAATGCACTGATGGCCGAGTACTACGGCCAGCGCGCCACGGCCGGCCTGATCATCACTGAGGGCGTATCGCCCTCCCCCAACGGCCTGGGCTATGCACGCATCCCCGGTCTGTTCAACGCCGCCCAGGTGCAGGGCTGGCGCCTGGTGACTGATGCGGTACACGACCGTGGCGGCAAGATCGTGGCGCAGCTGATGCATACCGGGCGCGTCACCCATGTCGCCAACCTGCCCGCCGGTGCCGAGACGGTCGGCCCGACCGATGCTGCCTTGCCGGGAGAGATGTGGACCGATGCCCAGGGCATGCAGCCACATACCGCACCGCGCGCGATGACCGAAGCCGACATTGCCGCTGCGGTAGCGGAATTCGCACAGGCGGCCAAGCTGGCCATCGAGGCAGGGTTTGACGGTGTGGAGCTACACGCCGCGAACGGCTATCTGATCGAACAGTTCCTCAATGCCAATGTCAATACCCGCACCGACGCCTATGGTGACAGCCCGGCAGCGCGTAACCGCTTTGCACTCGAAGTGGCTAGGGCCTGCTGCGCGGCCATTGGCGCCGATCGGGTAGGCATCCGGTTGTCGCCCTATGGCGCGTTCAATGGCACCGGCGCCTACGCCGATGTGGATGCCCAGTATGTGGAACTGACCAAAGCATTGTCCGATATGGGTCTTCTGTATCTGCATTTGCTGGATCACTCGGCCATGGGCGCCCCGGCGGTGCCAGCCACGCTGAAGGCGCAACTGCGAGCCAGCTTCAAGGGCCCCTTCATCCTGGCAGGTGGTTTCGACAGCGACAGCGCCGAGCAAGCACTGGCCCAGCAACAGGCCGACCTGATTGCCTTTGGCCGCCCCTTCCTGGCCAACCCCGACCTGGTGGAACGGATGCAACGCAAGGCCCCTCTGAACCCGCCCGACATGAGCACCTTCTACACGCCGGGTGCCAAGGGTTACACCGACTACCCTACGCTCGCTGACTGAGTGGACGGTTGAAGGGGTAAGCCTACAAGCTGACTGATGGCAGATGGGCCGCCAGATAAACTGGCCAGAGTTACCAGGCCAACGCCCCAGCCCCATCCCGTCACCGGAGACCCCTATGCCCGCTCCCATACGACTGATAGGCGCGCCCACCGACGTGGGTGCGGGCTCGCGGGGAGCCTCCATGGGCCCGGAGGCGCTCCGGGTCGCGCAGCTCATTCCGGTGCTGCAGAGCCACGGACTGAGCGTATATGACCAGGGCAACCTCAGCGGCCCGCCCAACCCCTGGCAGCCACCAGTCAACGGCTATCGCCACCTACCCGAAGTGACGGCTTGGAACCTGGCCGTGCACGAGGCCGTCTTCGATGTCCTGTCGGCCGGCAGCATGCCGATCTTGCTGGGCGGGGATCATTGCCTGGCGATCGGCTCCATCAGCGCTGTGGCGCGTCATTGCCGCACCATCGGCAAGCCCCTGCGAGTGATCTGGCTCGATGCCCATGCCGACTTCAATACCAACGAACTCACCCCCACCGGCAACACCCATGGCATGCCGGTGGCCGTGCTGTGTGGTCATGGCCCCAAAGAGCTCACGCACATCGGTGGCACCGTGCCGGCCATGCGCAGTGCAGACATCCGCCAGATCGGCATCCGCAGCGTCGACCCTGGTGAAAAGCGCTTCGTGCATGAGGTCGGCCTGGAAGTGTTTGACATGCGCTACATCGACGAAATGGGCATGCGACTGGCCATGCAGAACGCACTGGCGGGCATGACGTCCGATACCCACCTGCATGTGAGCTTTGACGTGGATTTTCTGGACGCGGCCATTGCGCCCGGCGTCGCGACTGCTGTGCGTGGCGGCCCCACTTACCGGGAAGCGCAACTGTGCATGGAAATGATTGCTGACACCGGCCTGCTGGCTTCGCTCGATGTCATGGAACTGAACCCGGCACTCGATGTGCGCAACGGCACCGCCGAACTGGCCGTGGACCTGATCGAAAGCCTGTTTGGCAAAAGCACCCTGATGCGCCCCACTACAGTGCCTTGAGTGCCCCCAGGCGACGCAGCAACTGCTGCACCAGATCGCTTTGCATATTGCGGTAAAGCAGCTGCTCTTCCGCCTCTTTGGCCAGCACCGCCGACTCGTTAAAGCTGATGTCTCGCTGCTGCACGATTTCCGTTACGGGTATCACGTCGCGTCCATCGGGTGTGCGCAACCGGAAGCTCACCCGAACACGTAATTGGTACTCGCGCACCTGGCCTGTGGAGCTACGGCCCACAATGACCTTTTCGCGCGGCTCGGAAAGAATGTCCAAAATAACCTGCGGCTGGCTGACATCTCCGGCTTCGGTATCGGGCGGGGGAAGATCCACCACACGATCACCCAGATAGCGTTTGAGCTCAGACTTGACCGGTCCGCCCACTGTGGGTGTCACAGCAATGGTGTCAAAGGCATAGGCTTGGCTTTGGCGCAGCTTGAAACCGCAGGCGGTGAGCGTCGCCAGCAGCAAGAGGCCCAGACAAATCGCCCAGGCTCGCCGCGCAGTCGCACCCCAACCCATGACCGTGTGCTCGGTCACAACACCACGTTGACCAGCCGGCCAGGCACAACGATCACACGCTTGATGGCAGCGCCGTCAGCCTGCTTCTGCACCAGTTCGTGGGCCACGGCGACGGCCTCGATGGCTTCTTTGCTGGCACCGGCTGGCACCAGAATCGCGCCTCGCAGCTTGCCGTTGATCTGCAGCTTCAGCTCGATCTCGTCTTGTTGTAAGGCGGCGTCATCGACCTTAGGCCAGGGCGCAACCAGCAGATCGCCCAGCGTGCTGGCGTAACCCAGATCGGACCACAGGGTATGCGCCAGGTGCGGTGTGGCCGGGTACAGGCAACGCAGCAGAATGCCAAAGCTCTCGATCATCGCTACCTGGGCACCGTCAGCATCAACCGATTTAAAGTCCTCCAGGGCGTTGATCATCTTCATCGCGCCAGACACCACAGTGTTGTATTGCATGCGCTGGTAGTCGTAGTCCACCTGCTTGAGTACGGTATGGATCTCACGGCGCAGGGCCTTGGCTTCCTTGCCGAAAGAGACATCCTGCAGGCT
>JBJOJH010000210.1:0-3908 GCA_046046715.1 Pseudomonadota bacterium
TGCATGGACTCCCTGATCCACTACGACAGCGACCAGATCGCGCAGGCTTTGGCGGGTCTGGCGCAGCGAACCCGCGCATCGATGGTCTTCACGTTTGCGCCGCGCACCCCGCTACTGGCCCTGATGCACAGCGCAGGACGCTTGTTCCCGCGCAGCGACCGATCGCCTGCTCTGTCGCCCGTGGCGCACGCCGATTTGCTGCAACGCATGCAGGGGCACAACGATCTGCAAGGCTGGCAAGGCGCACGCATGCAACGCGTGGCAAGCGGTTTTTACACCTCTCAAGCCTGGGAGTGGGCTCGCTCATGAAACTGCGCGTCCCCGTTCCTCGCTGGCTAACCGCCTACGGCACGCGCTTCATGCCGTTTGCCGACGCGGCTTCAATCGAGCTGCCGATGAGTCGCCTGCTGCGCCTGTCGCTATTTCAGGTGGTGATCGGCCTGGTGACCGCGCTGCTGGTGGGCACGCTCAACCGGGTGATGATTGTCGAGCTGCAGGTGCCCGCCTGGTGGGTGGCGCTGGCGGTGGCCATTCCGATGGTGTTTGCACCACTTCGCAGCCTGATCGGTTACCGCAGTGACACGCACCCCTCGGCGCTGGGCCTGCGCCGCATTCCGTACCTGTGGACCGGCACTTTGCTTCTGTTCGGCGGCCTGTCCATCATGCCGTTTGCCTTGTTGCTGCTGTCCGAGCCCCAAAGCACCAACCTGTGGGTGGGCCAGATCGGCGCTTGCCTGGCGTTTGTGCTGGTGGGCGCGGGCATTCAGGTCACGCAAACGGCCGGCATGGCGTTGGCGAACGACCTGGCCTCTGACGAAAAACGCCCACGCGTAGTCGCCTTGCTCTACAGCATGCTGCTGGTGGGCATGATCGCCAGCAGCACAGTTTTTGGTCTATTGCTGAGCGACTTCAGCCCGCAAAGACTCATCCAGCTGGTGCAAGGCTGTGCGGTGATGGTGGCGGTAATGAACCTAGCCTCACTCTGGAAGCAAGAGGCCCGCCAGGCCAGACGCGGCCGCCGCGAAGCCGGTGGCTTTGCGAGCAGCTGGCGCGATCTGATGGCCCAGCCCCAGATGCGACGCTTTTTATGGACACTGGCCATCGGCACCTTCGCCTTCAACATGCAGGACATCGTGCTGGAGCCTTATGCCGCCGAAATCCTGAAACTCGACGTGGGCATGACCAGCGCTCTCACCGCCCTGAGCTCGGGAGGTGCCCTGCTGGCCTTTTTGCTGTCGGCGCGCTGGCTGTCGCGCGGGCTTCACGCCTGTCGCCTGGCCAGTCTGGGCGTTTTGCTGGGCTTGCCCGCATTTGCGTTGGTGATTTTTTCAGGCCCGCTGGATGCGGCCTGGTTATTCCGCCTGGGTGTGGGCCTGATTGGCTTCAGCAGCGGACTGTTTTCAGTGGGCATGTTGGTCATGGCCATGGGCATGGCGCAGAGCGGCAGCCCACTGGGCCATTTGGGCGGCCTGGTGATCGGCACCTGGGGTGCGGTTCAAGCCACCAGTTCAGGTGCTGCCATGGCGCTGGGTGGCGCCTTGCGTGACGGCATCTCGGTGCTGGCCATGTCAGGTGCCATGGGCGAAGCCCTGGTCACCCCCATCACCGCATACAGCTTTGTCTACCACCTCGAGATTTACTTGTTGTTTGTCGCGATGGTGGCCCTAGGCCCCATGTTGCGCAGCAGCAGCCTGGCGGCGCGGGCTCAAGGCCAGCCACCCGGTACATCGTCCACCCATTTTGGCCTGGCACAACTGCCGGGCTGATGCATAGTTTTTTTGAAGGAGCACAGCCATGGAAACAGGCGCAATCACACAGTACATCGATGTGGCCCAAATCGTTTTGTACATGTTCTGGGCATTCTTCGCCGGGTTGGTTTACTACCTCCTGCGCGAAAACCACCGCGAGGGCTACCCGATGGATTCGGGCCGTGAAAACGGCCCCAAGATCGAAGGCTGGCCGCCCGTGCCCGAGCCCAAGACATTCAAGACACAAGACGGACATACCTACTTGTCGCCTGACCTGGCCCGCCCTGACGGCAATTACAGCGGCCAACCCACGCACGGCTGGAACGGTGCCCCTCTTGAGCCCGTGGGCGACCCGCTGCTGGCGGGCGTAGGTCCTGGGGCCTGGGCCATGCGTGCCGACGTCCCCGACATGGACCCGCATGGTCATCCCAAGATCGTGCCGCTGCGTGTGGCCGCCGGCCATTCGGTCGCGAAACAGGATGTCGACCCGCGTGGCCTGCCAGTCTTGGGCGCTGACAAAAAGATCGCGGGCACGGTTTGCGAACTGTGGGTGGACCGCATGGAGATGATGTTCCGCTACGCCGAGGTGCAGCTGGCAGGCACTGACAAGCGGGTGCTGCTGCCCATGACGTTTGCACGCATCAACAAAGACGGCACACATGTGCAGGCCATCCTGGCGCACCAGTTTGCCAACGTGCCCCAGACTAAGTCCAGCGAACAGATCACCCTGCTCGAAGAAGAAAAAATCACCGCCTATTACGGCGCGGGCACCTTGTACGCGACTCCCGAGCGTCAGGAACCCATCATATGAAAGCCACCCACGAACACGAGTGGGAAGCGGCCCCCGGCCTGCCCAGCGCGCTACCCAAGGGTGAGCGCGTGGTTTGGCAGGGTGCACCCGACTGGAAGCGACTGGCCATCCACGCTTTTCATGTACGCAAGATCGCGATTTACTTTGCGCTGATGCTGGCGGTACAGGCCATCAACCTGACGGCTCCCGAAGGGCGAGTGGACTGGAAACCATTGGTGGTGGCCGCCAGCCTGTATGCGGTGGCCCTGGCCTTGCTTTTGGGCACGGCCTGGATGTCGGCGCGCAGCACGCTCTACACCCTGACCAACAAACGCGTGGTCATGCGCATCGGCATCGTCCTGACACTGACCTTCAACCTGCCCTTCAAACGCATCGCGGGGGCTTCCTTGAAGACCCAAGGCGCAGGTACGGGCGACCTCGCGCTGGCTTTGCACCCCGAAGACCGCATCGGCTGGGCCCACCTGTGGCCGCACCAACGCGCCTGGCACATCACGCAACCGCAGCCCACCTTGCGCTGCGTGCCAGACAGCCAGCAAGTCGGCGAGCAACTCCTGAAGCTGTGGCGTGCTGAACGTGCGGGCCAAAGCCTGCATCTGGGTGATGCCACAGTGATTGCCAACCACACCCCCACCCACGGGATGCCGGCATGAACACCCTGCCCAAGCACGACTGGCAGCCCAGCCGTCAAGCCCCCCAGACACAAGGCCTGAACCGGCCCATGGCCTGGATCGGCGTGATGTTGCTGGCCATGCTGGTGGCCGTAGGACTGGCCCGCTGGTCGGGCCTGGACCCGCGCACACCAGACGCCGCCGTGCAGTGGCAGCGCGACCTGCAGTTTCGCGACCTACCCGGTGGCGATATCGCCGTACTGGACGCCGGCACCGAAAAGCTCGTAGCCCGTTTTTCCGGAGAGCAAGGCTTCTTGCGCAGCACCTTGCGCGCGCTGGCACGTGAACGTCACCGCGAAAAAATCGGAACTGATGGGCCATTCTTGCTGATGGGTCGTACCGACGGTCGCCTGACACTGATAGACCCCGCCACCCGGCAACGCATAGACCTGGAGTCCTTCGGCCCAACCAACGCCGCCGTATTTGCCAGCTTGCGCCTGGCAGGCACCCCAGCCTTGCCCCGCTAACTACATCGGAGACCTCTCATGACGGCCACCACAGTTCACACGATCGAAACCGCTGATGACGCGAACAAGAAAGCCGTGCACAGCGACATGATCAGCCCGCGGTTTTACACCACCGATTTCGCGGCCATGGACCGCATCAACATCGAGCCGGTGCGCGCCGAATGGGACAAGATGATGGCCGAGTACGAGGGTGACAACAACCACGACCACTTCC
>JBJOJH010000211.1:0-2690 GCA_046046715.1 Pseudomonadota bacterium
TCGGCAGTTTCGCCGCCGATCAGGGCGCATCCCGACAACTCGCAGCCCCTGGCGATGCCGCCCACCACGGCAGCGGCCGTGTCCACGTCCAGCTTGCCGCAGGCGAAGTAATCCAGGAAGAACAAAGGCTCTGCGCCTTGAACCAGCACGTCATTGACGCTCATGGCCACCAGATCGATGCCCACGGTGTCGTGCATGTTCCACTCAAAAGCGAGCTTGAGCTTGGTGCCGACGCCGTCGGTGCCGCTGACCAGCACGGGTTCCTTGTAGCGTTTGGGCACCTCAAACAGCGCCCCAAAGCCACCAATGCCAGCCAGCACGCCTTCGCGCATGGTTTTCTTGGCCAGGGGTTTGATGCGCTCAACCAGCGCATCACCGGCGACGATGTCAACGCCGGCATCTTTGTAGGACAGAGGGGTGGGGGAGTTGGATGAGGTCATGTGTTTGGGGTCTGCAATGTGCAACGGGCCCCTGTGACGGAGCCCGATAGAATTTGAGCTGATTTTAAGCCTCACAACTTACCTCCTTTTTCATCACCTTCATGCAGCTCAGCACCACCAACAAACGGGCATTGGCGTGGCTGGGACTGGCGGGGCTGACCTGGCTCCTCCTTTGGTCGCTGGGTGCCGTGCTCACTCCCTTTGTGGTTGCCATGGTGCTGGCTTACGCCCTGACGCCACTGGTGGATCGCATGGACAAATGGGGCCGTGGACGATTCCCCCGTTTCATGTCGGTGGTTCTGGTTGAGTTGCTCTTTCTGCTGGCTGTTCTGGGCTTGCTCCTGTTGATTGTGCCCATTCTGGTGAAAGAAGCGCCATTGGTGCGCCAGCAGCTGCCGGTGCTGGCTGAGCGTTTCAGTGCCTGGCTCACGCCATGGTTGGCCCAGTTTGGCCTGCGCCTGGATCTGGACGTGGACAACCTCAAAGCCATCCTCCTGAATTATCTGGACGGCAATATGAGCGATGCTTTCGGACCGCTCCTGTCCTCTCTCAAGCTGGGCGGCAGCGTGGCTCTGGCCTTGTTGGGCAACCTCATGCTCATCCCTGTGGCGCTTTTTTACCTGCTGATGGATTGGGCCCGTCTGGTCGCCTGGATACAAAGCCTCGTGCCGCCCCGTTTCAGGCCCGGCTACCTCAGTTTCACGGGCGAGGCCGATGCCGTTCTCGGCCAGTACCTGCGTGGGCAACTGCTGGTGATGCTGATCATGGCAGTGTTCTACAGCATCGGTCTGGCCTTGTTCGGGCTCGAGCTGGCCCTGCCTATCGGTACGTTTACCGGCCTGGCGATGTTTGTGCCCTACCTGGGGTTTGGCATGGGCTTGATCATGGCCGTGTTGGCAGGCCTGTTGCAATTCGCGTCCATCAAGGCCCTGCTCATGGTGGCTGTCGTTTACGGTATTGGACAGGTGCTGGAAAGCATTTTCATCACCCCGCGCCTGGTGGGAGAGCGTATTGGCTTGCACCCCCTTGCCGTCATCTTTGCCCTTTTGGCTTTCGGCCAGCTGTTCGGTTTTGTGGGCGTTTTGGTGGCCTTGCCTGCCAGCGCAGTTCTGCTTGTGGCGATGCGCCGGCTGTTGGCTGGCTACACCCGCAGTCCGCTTTTCACGGGTTTGTAAGTTGTCCCGGCGGCTGATTTCCATTTTTCACGCATGAAGCAAATCGCCTTGGACATAGGCTTGGCCACCGGCCCCACCCTGAGCAATTTTTTTGCCGGCCCGAATGAGGCGCTGCTCAGTCACTTGACCCTCTGGCTGGGCGGGGGTGGTGATGCACTGCGTTCACCGGTGCCGATGTACCTGTGGGGGCCTGCGGGTAGCGGCAAATCGCATTTGTTGCATGCCATGAAGGAGACCCTGCGTGGCCAAGGTGCCAGCGTGGGGTGGATGGATGCAAGCACGCTGGAGCCCGCCGCCTATCAAGAGGGCTGGAGCGCGGTGCTCATGGACGATGTGCATCTCTACACCGCGCAGCAACAGCAGGCCGCTTTCAACTGGTTCGTGAATGCGCAGACCCATCAGCGTTGTGTGCTGGCCGCAGGCGAGTTGCCGCCGGCAGACCTCAAGTTGCGAGACGATTTGCGCACCCGCATGGGCTGGGGTCATGTCTTTGCCCTGCAGCTCTTGTCGGAAGGCGAACGTCGGGCTGTGCTGCGTCAGGCTGCCGATGAGCGTGGTGTGTTTTTGAGCGATGAAGTCATGGACTTCATGCTCACCCGCTTTAGTCGTGATCTGGGCAGCCTGATGGAACTGCTGGATTTGTTGGATGGCTATGCGCTGCAATCCAAACGTGCCATCACCGTGCCTCTGATCAAGGCCATGATGAATGACCAATGAGGGCGCTTGCGTCATTTCATTTTTGTTTTTGGAGATGTTTTCTTGAATTTGACCCTGTTTGATCTGGACCACACCCTGCTGCCCATCGATTCGGATTACGCCTGGGGTAGCTACACCACGCAGCTGGGCTGGACGGATCCTCAAGAGTTTGCCCGGCGCAACGACACCTTCTACGAGCAGTACAAGACGGGCACTCTGGATATCCACGAATACGTGCGTTTTGCCACCGACGCCGTACGCCGTCGGGGTGCCAGTGCGGCCCAGGTTGCGCACGCCGACTTCATGAAAACTGTCGTTTTGCCGGTCATTCACGAATCGGCGCGTGCTCTGGTGCGGCAGCACAAGGACGCTGGCGACG
>JBJOJH010000212.1:0-6600 GCA_046046715.1 Pseudomonadota bacterium
GATAAAACCAGGTTTACAAGGGGTGTGCGGCGTCGGGCGCCCAGCACAGCTGCACCGCGTCGCCAACGGCATAAGACTGCTGGGCAAACTGGCTCTCTGACAGCATCACCGACCACTCGGCGGTGGCGTGGGCCTGGTGACTGACGCTGGGCTTTTGCAGTCCCAGCAGCACATAGGTGCCCTGGTACTCGACATCACTCACCACAGCAGGCAGGCCTTGAACCCCCTCAGGCAGGTCCAGTCCATCGGGGCGGACCTGCATATGATCCGTGCGTACGCCCACCTTGCCGGCCGGGGTGTCGATCACGTTGTGCCCACCCATGAAGCGCGCCACAAATTCGTTGGCAGGGCGGTTGTAGATGGTGTGTGGCGTGCCTACCTGCTCGATCACCCCGTGGTTCATCACCACCATGGTGTCGGCCAGAGCCATGGCTTCTTCCTGCGAGTGCGTGACATGCACAAAGGTCAGGCCCAGCTCCTTTTGCCAGCGCCGCAACTCGGCGCGCATCTGTATGCGCAAAAACGGGTCGAGCGCCGACAAGGGCTCGTCCAGCAACAAGGCTCGCGGTTGGTTGATGAGGGCCCGCGCCAGTGCCACGCGCTGTTGCTGGCCGCCAGACAGTTCGCCAGGCTTGCGCTGTGCCAGGTGCCCCATGGCCACGCGCTCCAGCAACGCTTGCGCCCGGTGGTGGCGCTCTGCTGTGGGCACGCCTTTCATCTTCAGGCTGAAGGCCACGTTGTCCAGTGCGCTGAGGTGCGGAAACAGCGCAAAGCTCTGAAACATCATCGCCGTGCCACGGTCTGCGGCGGGCAGGTGGGTGATGTTGCGGTTTTCCAGCAGGATGTCGCCGCTGCTCACCGACTCGTGACCCGCAATCATGCGCAGCGTGGTGCTCTTGCCGCAGCCCGAGGGGCCCAGCAGACAACAGTAGCTGCCGGTGGCAATTTTCAGGTTGATGTTGTCAACCGCAGGTTTGCCCAAGCCATAGCTCTTGGTCAGCCCGATGATTTCAATGGCGGCGGTCTTGGGGACGGCGTTGGCGTTCATGCCGACTTACTTGCAAAGGCTGTGCCAGCTTTTGTATGCAATTTGTCGCCGGCTTGTATTCAAAATGCACAGAACTTGTGCACGGGTCTGCCCCAGTTTGTGCCCGGGCTATTTATTGGTGCGCGGCGATGCCGCCGTCTGTGGACAGGGCTTGCAGGCTGTGGCGAGCTTGCACATCACTCTGAAAGCTCTGTGCGCTTGCGCGCGGCCAGGCCTGCTGGTAGATGTGGGGCAGTGCGCTCAAATCCTTGCTGAGCAGCGCCCCGTCGGGGATTTGGGTCAGCACGGTTTGCGCCAGGGAGCGCACGCGGTGGTCGGTGCCCCGGCGCACGATGTGGTGGGCCGTGATCTCGCTGGGGTGATGCAACCCGGCCGCCTGCACCAGCTCTTGCAGGGCATGCAGGGTTTGCTGATGGAAGTTGTACACGCGCTGGGCTTTGTCGGGCACCACCAGCGACTGCTGGCGCAGCGGGTCTTGCGTGGTCACGCCGGTGGGGCAGGCGCCGGTGTGGCAGTGCTGGGCCTGGATGCAGCCCAGCGCAAACATGAAGCCGCGCGCACTGTTGCACCAGTCGGCACCCAGAGCCATGAGCCGGGCCATGTCAAACGCACTCACCACCTTGCCTGCGCAACCCAGTTTGATGTGCTCGCGCAGGCCCACGCCGCGCAGGGTGTTGTGCACCAGCATCAGGCCTTCCTGCAGGGGTGATCCCACGTGGTCGGTAAATTCCAGTGGCGCGGCACCGGTGCCGCCTTCGGCCCCATCCACCACAATGAAGTCGGGCGTGATGCCGGTGGCCAGCATGGCCTTGACCATGGCAAACCATTCCCAGGGGTGGCCGATGCACAGCTTGAAGCCCACCGGTTTGCCGCCAGACAGCTCACGCAAGCGTTCGATGAACTGCATCATCTCGATGGGCGTGCCAAAGGCGCTGTGCGCGGCGGGCGAGACACAGTCCACGCCCACCGGCACACCGCGCGCGGCGGCAATCTCGGGCGTGACCTTGGGGCCGGGCAGCACGCCACCGTGGCCGGGTTTGGCGCCCTGGCTCAGTTTCAACTCGATCAGCTTGACCTGCGGCTCGCGGGCATTGGCGGCAAATTTGTCGGCATCAAAGCGGCCCTCTGATGTGCGGCAGCCAAAGTAGCCCGAGCCGATTTCCCAGATCAGGTCGCCGCCATGTACCCGGTGATGCACCGAGATCGAGCCCTCGCCGGTGTCGTGCGCAAAGCCGCCGCGCTGGGCGCCGGCGTTCAGGGCCAGGATGGCGTTGGCGCTCAGGGCTCCAAAGCTCATGGCCGAAATATTGAACACGCTGATCGAATAGGGTTGGGCGCGCTGTGCTCCCACCCGCACCCGAAAGTCATGCGAGGCCAGTTGCGTGGGCGCCACCGAGTGATTGATCCATTCATAGCCTTCGGCGTGCACATCGAGCTGGGTGCCAAAGGGTCGCTTGTCGGGCTCACCTTTGGCGCGTTGGTACACCAGCGAGCGTTGGGCCCGCGAGAAGGGGGTGGCCTCGTTGTCGCTCTCGATGAAGTACTGGCGGATCTCGGGCCGGATGAATTCGAGCATAAAGCGCAAGTGCCCAATGATGGGGTAGTTGCGCAGTACCGAGCGCTTGGTCTGCCGCAGGTCGTACACGCCTATGCCAACCAGCACCGCGCAAACCACCACCAGGGCCAAACTGCCGCCGTGCTGCCACTGGGACACCAAGCCCAGCAGCAGACCCAGCACGCTAAGGGCAAAAGCGCCGTAGCGCACGGGCATCAGGCGGTCCAGGTCATCAAGCATGGTGACTTTCTGTGGTGTGGAAAAAGGCTTTCAGCTGATCGGCTGTTGCCTGGGGCAGCTCTTCAGGAATGAAGTGCCCGGCGGGCATGGCCTCGCCGCTGACCCGGCCCGCGCACTGGGCCTGCCACAACGCCAGAGGCTGGAACAGCCGCTGCACCACCCCCTTGGCACCCCACAGCACCAGGGTATCGCAAGCGATCTTGTCGCCTTGCGCGCGGCTGGTGCGGTCGTGGTCCAGGTCGATGCCGGCGCTGGCCCGGTAGTCCTCGCACATGGCGTGGCGGGTTTCGGGTCGGTCAAAGCAGCGTTCGTAATCGGCCAGCGCTGGCGCCTCGATGTGGGCCAGGCCCCCGCTGCCCCAGCCGCCCAGCTTGGCATGCAGGTAATCGCGTGGCGAGCCGCCAATCATGATTTCGGGCAGCGGTGCCGGCTGGATCAGATGAAACCAGTGGTCGTAGGCGCGGGCAAAGGCGAAGTCGGTGGCGGCGTACATGTCCAGCGTGGGGGCAATGTCGATCACGCACAGGCGACTCACCAGCTGGGGGTGGTCCAGCGCCAGGCGGTGGGCCACACGCCCGCCCCGGTCGTGGCCGCACACGGCAAATCGCTCCAGGCCCAAGGCGCTCATCACCTCGACCATGTCCTGGGCCATGGCGCGTTTGCTGTAATTGCTGTGGTCGGGCGCACCCGGCGGCTGGTCGGAGTCGCCGTAGCCGCGCAGGTCGGGCATCACCAGGTAGAAGTCGTTCTGCAGCGCCAGCGCCACCCGTCGCCACATCAGGTGGGTTTGCGGAAAGCCGTGCAAGAGCAGCAGCACCGGGCGCTGGCCGGGCGTGCCGGGGGAGACATGGGCGTTGATGCGCACACCGGCGCATTCAATACGGCGCTGTTCAAAGGGTTCAAACCAGTCGGTCATGGCGTTTCCTTCGGCCTGGGGCGGGGGTTGGAGGGGTCATGATAGATAAACTCGACCGATGCGCCGCCGGCCCGACATTCCCACCCCCATTTCCATTCCTCCATATGACCTCTGCCCCTGATACCCCCATGCCCACCGAGGCCCTCAGCCCTGACGACTTCGATCAGATCGACAACATCCTCGACGACCTGCGCAGCCGCTTTGATGAAACGCCGCAATGGGAGTTTTGCGAGGGTTTCATGGCGGCGCTGGTGTGCTGCCGCAGAGTGATTCCGGCCTCGGAATATTTGCCGGTGCTGCTGGATATTGGCACGCCGGACGAACCCGGCGAAGGCTCGTTTGCCAGTGCCGAACAGGCCGAGGCTTTCATGGCACTGTGGGGGCGGCGCTGGAACGAAGTGGTGGCCGGGCTCGATGCCAAGGTCGACCGCCTGGATGACGAAGCCGCCTACCACCCCGAGGTGATGGACGTGCGCGGCGCCATAGCGCAATTGCCCGAGGCAGAGCGCGCCGACATGGAAGGCCAGGACCTGCCCTCGTTTGGGCAGGTGTGGGCGGTGGGTTTCATGTACGCCGTCGAGGCTTGGCCTGACGAATGGACGCCACCACGAGACCGGGATGCCGCCAAGGCGCTGGATCAGTGCCTGCATGCCCTGGTGGCCCTGACCGAAGACGACGAAGACGAACCCACCCTGAGCGTGTTCAGCGACGACGGCCCGCCCAGCGTCAGCGAGTCACGCTTTGACGCCTTCGCCGAAGCCGTCTGGGCCGTGTACGACCTGCGCGAACTCTGGCGCAGCATCGGCCCGCGCGTGGAGACCGTCGTCAAGGCCCCCGAACCCGGCCGCAACGACCCCTGCACCTGCGGCAGCGGGAAGAAGTACAAGAAGTGTTGTGGGGCGGGGTGAAGCCTGATCGGTCATTCCCCGTAGGTTGGACAACTGCCGCCGGATGGCATGCGGTAAAAAGCATACATCGGTGGCTATTCTGATGAAACTGTAAAATCTACAAATCTAAAGTTGAAGTTTCGATTTACAAATGATCCCCCGATCGGCAGCGCCTACATTGCAGCGATTGGCCCAGGGCTTCCCGGTCGTGGCGCTGACGGGGCCGCGCCAGTCCGGTAAGACGACACTGGCGAGGTCCGTTTTTAAGGACAAGCCTTATGTGTCGCTGGAAAACCCCGAGGAGCGGGAGTTCGCGCTTGGCGATCCCAAACGGTTTCTGGGTCGATTTGCGCAAGGAGCCATCCTGGACGAAGTGCAGCGCTGCCCGCAGCTGATGTCCTGGCTGCAGGGTTGGGTGGATGAGCGTCAGATCATGGGCGACTTTGTCTTGACAGGTTCGGCGCAGTTTGACTTGATTGCTGGCATGACGCAGTCGCTGGCCGGACGTGTGGGGCGTGTTGAATTGTTGCCGCTCAGTGCCCAGGAGCTTGCCGCCTCAGGCCATTTGTCTGGGGCCATGAGCCAGGCTCTGCTGCGAGGTGGCTACCCAGCACTTTTTGACCGGCCCGTGTCGCCACAGGACTGGTTTGCCAATTACATGGCCACGTACGTCGAAAGGGATGTCCGGCAGCTGATCGCCGTTCGGGACCTTGGGCAGTTCCAGACCTTCGTCAAAATGTGTGCGGCGCGCACCGGACAACTGCTTAACCTGGCGTCTTTGGGTGCGGATTGCGGCGTGAGCGCCGTGACCGCCAAGCAGTGGCTCAGCGTCCTGGAGACCAGCTACATCATCACCCTGCTGCGCCCCCATCACCGCAACTTTGGCAAACGTCTGGTCAAAACACCCAAGCTGTATTTTCTGGATTCGGGGCTGGCCGCGTGGCTTTTAGGTATCCGTAACTCCGAAACACTGGAGACACATGCTGCACGCGGTGCCTTGTTTGAAACCTGGGTGGTGAGCGAGCTGTACAAGCAAAGACTGAACGCGGGTCGCCCCTTGGACCTCTATTTCTGGCGCGATAGCTCGGGTCACGAAGTTGACATCATTATCGAGACGTCCGCCGGGCTTGCGCCGGTGGAGATCAAGTCCGGCAGCACCTACGCATCAGACTGGCCCGACGGCTTGAAAAAATGGCAAAAATTTGCTCAGTCTGATGGGCTGGAAGCGGTCATCGTGTACGGCGGTTCAAACAGTTACGAACGCGAAGGCGTCCAGGTTTGCGGCTGGAGGGACATGGCGCAAACCTTGAGCTTGGCGGCTTGATCTTGCCGGCTGCCCCTCAATCGCCCCTCAATCCCCCTTCACCCGCCGCTGTGACTCGCGGGCATGGGGCAGCCAGCCGCTCCAGTGCCAGCGGGCCATGACCAGCAGGCCGCGCACCCACTCGTCGGCGGCGTAGGCCAGAAAGATGCCGGGCCGGCCCAGCTTGCGGCCCAGATAGTAGGAACCAAACCCCAGCACCAGTGCAAACGAGCCCACACTGGCCACCACCGGAAAAATCACATCCCCGGTGGCCCGCAGGGCACCCGTCACGATCAGGTTGAACACGCGGCCGGTTTCCAGCAGCACACCGATCCACAGCAGCACCTGGGCGGCCTGAATGACCTGCGGGTCTTTGGTAAACACCCGCAGCAGCCAGGGGGCCGCCATCGCAGCGCCTATGGCCAGCGTGCCTGAGGCCAACAGGCCATTGCGCACGCCCTTGCGCACCAGTTGCTGCGCCTGGCGGAATTGGCCTGCACCCACCAGCCGGCCCACCATGATCTCGCAGGCCCAGCCAATGGCCAGGCTGATCAGCAAGACATAGCGCAGCAATTGCAGCGTGTAGGAGTGGGTGGCCAGTGCCACCACGCCCAGCCGGGCCGTGGCCGACAGCGACACCAGAAAAGCGGC
>JBJOJH010000213.1:0-3234 GCA_046046715.1 Pseudomonadota bacterium
GCCCTGATGTTGTACGTGGAGGTCTTTGATGCGTTTTCTGTGCGTCATGGTTTCTCAACCGAGGACATGGCCATGAATCTGCTGGGGTCTGGGCTGGCTTACGCACGGGCGGTGCATCCGCGTTTGCGGGACTCGCTCGACTTCCGGCTCGAATACCAGGCCAGTGGTCGCGACGGTTTTGCCCCTTTTACCGACTATGGGGGTCAGAAATACCTGCTGGCCTGGAAGTTCGCCGGCATGCCCGCCTTGCGCGACTCGCCATTGCGGTTTTTTGAGTTGCAGGCGGGTTACTACACCCGCGGGTATGGTGCCGCCGAGCAGTCCCTGGGTGTGGAGCGCAGCCGCAACGGCTTTGTGGGCGTTGGCCTTAATCTGGGCGAGTTGTTTCTGGGTGGGCCGCGAGTGCAGGAGTCTCCCTGGCGCAGCACGGGGCGTTTTGTGCTGGAACATGTGCAATTACCTGGCGTGGCCGCGCGCGGCGAGCGTGCTTTTTGAGCGTCCGCAATACACGTCGTCGCAGGTCGAATTCAAATCCTTATTTCCTGGCACAGCGCCTTTTTCGGTGTCTGCCGAGTCTTGTGATTTGAAGGATAGATTGATGGATATGCGTGTGAACAGGCCCGCCCTAGCTGGCGAAATTGGACCGTGGACGGCGGCGCTGGACAAGTTGCTGGCCGCATTTGAGGGCGTGGTGGCGGTGCGTATGCCCGACGGTAGCGCCGGTACTTTTGGCAACGGTGCGCGTCTCGCCCCCGAGCCCACCTTCACCTTGTGCCTGCGCGACACCCATGTGGTGCGTGACCTGCTGCTGGGCCGCGACCCCTTGCGCTTTGCCGAGGCCTACTTTCGGGGTGACATTGATGTCGATGGCGATCTGTTCACGGCCTTGACGCTGAAGGACCATGTGCACACCCTGCAACTGCCGTTGGCCGAGCGTCTGATGCTGCTGCTGCGCTTGCTGGGCGGCGCTGCCACCGGGCACCGCCAGGCACCGCAGCACACGCCAGCCAAGCCCGACAGCGTGCGCGCCCACAGCCGTGACGAAAACCGCCAGGCCATTGCCTTTCACTACGACCTGTCCAACGACTTTTACGGCCTGTGGCTGGACGAGGCCATGGTGTATTCCTGCGCTTATTTCGAAACGGACCAGGCCACGCTGGCTCAGGCGCAGACCGCCAAACTCGATCACATCTGCCGCAAGCTGCAACTCCAGCCCGGCGAACACTTGCTCGATATTGGTTGCGGCTGGGGGGCGCTGGTCATGCACGCGGCCCAGCACTATGGGGTGCAGGCGCGCGGCATCACGCTGAGCCAGCGCCAGTTTGACCTGGCCACCGAGCGAATTCGGGCTGCCGGCCTGGAGGACCGGGTGACCGTGGCACTGCAAGACTACCGCGACATCCCCGGCCAGGAGCGTTTTGACAAGATTGCCAGCGTGGGCATGTTCGAGCACGTGGGCCTGAAAAATCTGGGCGTGTATTTCGACACCGTGCAGCGCTTGCTCAAGCCTGGCGGCCTGTTTATGAATCACGGCATCACGCACGAGGAGGAGGGGTGGGGCGAGGCCCTGTCTTCCCGCTTCATCAACCGTTATGTCTTTCCGGATGGTGAGCTCGACACGGTGAGCAATATTCAGCGCGCCATGGAACGCAGCGGCCTCGAGATTGTGGATGTGGAAGGCTTGCGCACCCACTATGCCAAAACCCTGCGCCACTGGGTTCAACGGCTGGAGGCCAACCATGACCGAGCGCTCGAATTTGTGAATGAATCCACTTATCGGGTCTGGCGCTTGTACATGGCCGCCAGTGCGCTCGAATTCGAGACTGGCGAGCTGGGCATCTACCAGATACTGGCCACACCCCACGGTGCGGGCGCTGCCAAGCTGCCGCTCACCCGTCGCTACATGTATCCCTGATTCGTAACGCTGATTCTTACCCCTGATACGGGTCAGCGTTGCCCCCGGCTAGAGCGGGTTCAGGCTCTCTATGCCAGCGACCGTGAGGCGCAGCACCCGGTCAGCCCGGGCTGCAGCTGCCTGCGAATGCGTCACCAGCACGAGCGACGCGCCATGGCTGCGGATTTGCCCGGTGAGCGCATCCATCACCCGCTCGGCGGTGCCGGGGTCCAGATTGCCTGTGGGCTCATCGGCCAGCACGAGGGCGGGGCGGTGAATGAGGGCGCGGGCGATGGCCACGCGCTGCAGCTGCCCCCCGCTGAGCTGCTGTGGCAACCGTTCCCCTAAACCCTCCAGGCCCACTGCAGCCAGTATCTCGGTGACCCGGCGGGCGTTGTCAGCGCGCTGGCCCTGGGCCAGTAGCATCAGGGGCAAGCCCACGTTTTGCGCGACATCGAGGTGGGGCAGCACATGAAAAGCCTGGAACACAAAACCAACGTTTTTGCGTCGCCACAAGGCTTTTTGATCATCGCTCCAGCGGCCTACATCCTGTCCATCGAGTGAAATGCTGCCGGTGTCCCAACTGTCCAGCCCGGCCAGGCAGTTCAGCAGGGTGGACTTGCCCACCCCTGAGTCCCCAACGATGGCCACAAATTCCCCTGGGGCTACGTTGAAAGACACCTCGCTGAACACACTGTTTTCACCATAGCGTTTGCAAAGTTGCTGGACGATCAGTGCCATGGCGGGTCAGGGCTTTGCCAGCAGGGTTTGCACCTGCGCCAGCACCACTGCCAGTGCATCGGCGCTGTCGCATGCCACCACCTGCCGCTCGGGCATGCTGCGCAGCCAGGTGATCTGGCGTTTGGCCAGTTGACGGGTGGCCGCAATGCCGCGCTCGCGCAGCTCGGCTAGCGGAAAAGCGCCATCCAGAGCCTCCCAGGTTTGCCGGTAACCCACACAGCGCATCGAGGGCAAGTCTGGATGCAGATCGCCCCGGGCACGCAGCCCCATCACTTCCTGCACCAGGCCGGCGGCCAGCATGGCGTCATATCGATCGGCAATGCGCCGGTGCAGCCAGGCACGGTCCAGAGGTTCGAGAGATATCAGCCGGCTAGGTTCAAAAACGGGTGTCGCTGCCTTGGCCCCCGCACCGGTTTGGAAAGAAGAGAGTGGCCTGCCGGAAATACGCCACACCTCCAGCGCACGCGATACGCGCTGTGAGTCGCCCGGGCTCAGGCGCGCGGCGGTCACTGGGTCGTGCAGGGCCAGTTCAGCATGCAAAGCGGGCCAGCCCAGTTGCGCCGCCTGTTCGGCCAGCGCGGCGCGCACAGCGGGGTCGG
>JBJOJH010000214.1:0-3225 GCA_046046715.1 Pseudomonadota bacterium
GTATTCACCGTAATGAAAGATGCTCGCAGCCAGCACGGCATCCGCCCCGCCGATGCTCACGCCGTCGGCCAGGTGGTCGAGGTTGCCCACGCCGCCTGATGCGATCACGGGCACGCTGACGGCGTCGCTGACGGCTCGGGTCAGTTGCAGGTCAAAGCCGCTCTTGGTGCCGTCGCGGTCCATGCTGGTGAGCAGGATTTCGCCCGCGCCGTACTCGGCCATTTGCGTGGCCCAGGCCACCGCGTCCAGGCCCACGTTTTTGCGGCCGCCGTGGCTGTAGACGTCCCAGCCGGGGCCCATGGGCAAACCGTGGGTGCCAATGCGTTGCTCGTCTTCGACGCTGCGGCGCTTGGCGTCGATGGCGACCACGATGCACTGCGCGCCGTATTTGGCCGAAGCGTCGCGGATGACTTGCGGGTTGGCAATGGCCGCCGAGTTGAAGCTGGTTTTGTCGGCGCCTGCATTGAGCAAGCGGCGCACGTCTTCGACGGTGCGCACACCACCTCCCACCGTGAGCGGGATGAACACCTGACTGGCCACGGCTTCAATGATGTGCAGGATCACGTCGCGGCCGTCGCTGGTGGCGGTGATGTCCAAAAACGTGAGTTCGTCGGCGCCTTGTTCGTTGTAGCGGGCCGCGATTTCGACCGGGTCTCCGGCGTCGCGCAACTCAACGAAGTTGACGCCCTTGACCACGCGACCGCCGGTCACGTCGAGGCAAGGGATGATGCGTTTGGCGAGCATGGAGACTTCTCTTATGGAAAGGGTTCAGGGTTTCAGCACTTGCAAGCGCTGCCAGCCCGCCCAGCGCCCACCAGCAGGCAAGGTGATGGGCTCGTAGACCTGGGCGGCTTCGACGCAGAGCATGTGCCGCCAGCCGTCTTCGGGCATGTCGGCCAGGCGTTGGCACAGGTCTTGCGCGGGGTTCCAGACCACGGTGTTGGCCCAGCTGGGGCTTTGGCTGATGTGCAGGGTATCGTTCAGCGTCAGGGGCTGTGGCCCGGCTTCGTAGACGCGGTCAAATTCGGCGGCGAAGCGGATCGTATCGGCCGCTTGCGCATGGGTGTCGGTGAGTGAATCCCACTCGGGCTGACCGCCCAAGCCCTGCAGCGTGGCCTGCGTCACGTCGGGCACGGCCAAATAGGTGTGCAGTGCGCCAGAGAACGCCAGCGCTTGGGTGTCTGTGTTGTGCACGTCCAGCGTCAGCTGCACAGCACCAGGGCTCAGGTCGATGTGCAGCGCCAAGGCAAAGGCTTGGGGCCACCAGGCGCGGGTCTGGATGTTGTCATTCAGGCGCAGCGTCAGGCGGGCATGCTCTGCACCCACTTCGGGCACATCAGCCTGCCAGGCCACGTTGCGGGCAAAGCCGTGTTTGGGCAGGCGCTCGGCCATGGGGCCGCGTTGGTTGAACTGCGGAAAGCAAACAGGCACACCGCCACGGATTGCGGCTTGGCCATCCATCACGCTTTGGGGGCTCAGGTAAAGGCGCTCTTGGCCGCCGGATACCCAGGACAGCACATGTGCACCGTGCAAGGCCACCACCAGGCGGTCACCCGATGGCAGCGCCAGCTCGCAAGCAGGCAGGCCTGCGAACGTGGTGTCGCGACAAGTGGCCTGAGCGCTCATGTAAAAGGGTCAGCCGTTCAGCTCGTCGGCGCGCTTTTGCGCCAACGCAAAGTCGAGGTCGCCAGAGTAAACCGCACGGCCGCAAATCACGCCTTCGACGCCTTCATCTTCAACCGCGCACAGCTGCTCGATGTCGGCCATATTGGACAGGCCACCCGAAGCGATCACGGGGATGGTCAGGGCTTGGGCCAGCTTAACGGTGGCGTCGATGTTGATGCCGCTCAGCATGCCGTCACGGCCGATGTCGGTGTAGATGATGGACTCGACGCCCCAGTCTTCGAACTTCTTGGCCAGGTCCACCACTTCGTGGCCGGTGAGCTTGCTCCAGCCGTCGGTCGCCACTTTGCCGTCTTTGGCGTCCAGGCCGACGATGATGTGACCGCCAAAGGCGGTGCAGGCGTCTTTCAAAAAGCCGGGGTTCTTGACAGCGGCGGTGCCGATGATGACGTAGCGCAGACCGCTGTCGATGTATTTTTCAATGGTGTCCAGATCGCGGATACCGCCACCCAACTGCACCGGGATGTCGTCGCCTACGGCCTTGAGGATGGACTTGATGGCGCCAAAGTTTTGCGGCTTGCCTGCGAAGGCACCGTTCAGATCCACCAGGTGCAAGCGGCGTGCGCCTTTTTCGAGCCAGGTGCGGGCCATGGCGGCCGGGTCTTCGCCAAAGGTCGTGGCTTGGTCCATATCGCCCTGTTTGAGGCGAACGCAGTGGCCGTCTTTGAGGTCAATGGCGGGGATCAGAATCATGGCGAATTAAAAAAAGACTGAGGGGCTGAAAAACGGCAGTGAAAACTTCTCAAGGCTGCCAGTGGAGGAAATTGCGGAACAAGGCCAAGCCCTGGGCCGCGCTTTTTTCGGGGTGAAACTGGGTGGCAAAAATATTGTCACGGGCAATGGCACAAACAAAGCGGCCACCGTAATCGGTTTCGGCCGCAGCGTGCGCCGGGTTGGCGACCTGGGTGTAGAAGCTGTGCACAAAATAATACCAGCTGCCGTCGTCAATGCCTTGCCACAGCGGATGGGTGGGCGCGGCTTGCCAAACTTGGTTCCAACCCATTTGCGGCACTTTGTAGCGGGTGCCGTCGGGCTGAATTTGCCCTGCCAGCTCAAACTTGACGACACGGCCGGGGATCAAGCCGAGGCCCGGCGTGTTGCCCTCGTCGCTGTGGTCCAGCAGCATTTGCATGCCCACACACACGCCAAACAGGGGTTTGCTGGCGGCGGCTTCAAGTACAGCGTCCATCAGGCCCGACTCGCGCAGCTCGCGCATGCAGTCGGGCATGGCGCCCTGCCCTGGCAAGACCACACGGTGCGCGTTGCGCACCACTTGCGGGTCAGACGTCACGGTCACCTCGGCATGGTCCACACTGGAAGCCGCATGGATCACCGCCTGCGCCACACTGCGCAGGTTGCCCATGCCGTAGTCCACCACGGCAACGCGATTGACGCTCATGTCAGAGGCTGCCTTTGGTGGAAGGGATCACACCCGCCGAGCGGGGATCGAGTTCAAGCGCAGCGCGAATGGCTCGTGCGAAGGCCTTGAAGATGGTCTCGCACTGGTGGTGCGCATTCACACCCTTGAGGTTGTCAATATGC
>JBJOJH010000215.1:0-6375 GCA_046046715.1 Pseudomonadota bacterium
TTGGTGAGCTCGGCGCTACGAATGTCCATCAGGATCAAACGCTCGTGGTGGCGCTGAAAAGGCGCGTAGAGCGCCCGCATGTTGAGGGCAGCCTGCTCATCATCACAGCCCAGCACGATGCGACCGGGGCGCATGAAGTCTTCAATCGCCGCGCCCTCTTTCAGAAACTCCGGGTTGGAGACCACGCTGAAGGGGGTGTCCACGCCTCGCAGCTTCAACTCCTCACGGATGGCTTGCCGCACGGCGTCTGCGGTGCCCACCGGCACAGTGCTCTTGTCAACCACGACCTTGTAGTCGTTCATGTGACGGCCGATATTGCGGGCGGCCTTCATCACATACTGAACATCTGCACTGCCGTCTTCGCCGGGAGGCGTGCCCACTGCAATGAACTGAATGGTGCCGAAGCGTGCCGCCGCTTCCATGTTGTCGGTGAAGTGCAGTCGCCCTGCCTTCACGTTGCGCTGCACCATATCCTGCAGGCCGGGCTCATAAATCGGAATTTCGCCGTTCTGCAGCGCAGCCACTTTGTTGGCGTCAGTGTCGAAACACATGACATCGTTCCCCACCTCGGACAAGCAAGTTCCCGTGACCAAGCCGACGTAGCCGGCACCTATGACTGTGATCTTCATAAAACCTGTTCGGAAGCAATAACTCCAGTCAAGTTTGGCGAGCTATTGCTAAGGTTTCATGACGGACACCCGCATCTGAAGGGGCCAGCCGCAAAAAATCCAGACTTTTACCGCGGCTCTTTTGCAGGCTTGCAGTCGTGGCAGAAAAACAGTGGGGAATTCAAGAAACGATGGATAGACCCCTTGCTACGTAGCTTGTGCAAGCCGCATTTGTAGCAACTTCTGGTGTCGCCGCTGGCACCCATGCCCTGAAAGGGCGAGCCATTTTTCTTGGACTTGTAGCGCAGACCGGTTTCGGAAATTTGTGTGGTGTCAGACCTGTACATCCTGCCTCCAAAGTCATCGTGTACGGTGATTCTGCGGTGCTGCTGTGGCACTTTGATGACTGCCACCTGCGCCAAGAGCTCAGGTCATATGTGGACCTGGGCTGATCCTTGGGAGCGGTCTGGTAGCGGCCTCAGGTGATCCTGACAGGTGAGGTATGCATCACCCCAGTGGTCGGACCCGAAGCGCTGGGAATGAGATGGAAAAACTCGAGCCACGGCCAGGCACGCTGTCTATCTGCAAAAGTGCGTCATGACGCTGTGCGACGTGTTTGACGATGGCCAGGCCCAGGCCAGTACCGCCTGTGTCGCGGGAGCGACTCTGGTCCACGCGATAGAAGCGCTCAGTTAGCCGGGCCAAATGCTCCGGCGCAATGCCCGGACCCGTGTCGGTCACTGAAAACACCAAACGGTCATCGGGCGTCAACACAGCAGTCACGGTGATGGCGCCCCCTGTGGGCGTGTAGCGCACCGCGTTGCTCAGCAGATTGGTCAAGGCACTACGCAGTTCACGTTCTGAAGCTGCCACTTCCCCGTGAAAGCCACAGTCAAACTGAAAGCTGTGGTTGGCGCCCAGGACCTGGGACAGGGCGGGCCCCTCCTCACCCAAGACATCGAACATGGCATCGACCGAAACCCACTCGCCGTGCCCCGGCAATGGTGCTCCCTCCAGGCGGGACAAGGTGAGCAAATCGCTCACCAGCGTCTGCATACGTTCGGCCTGCTGTGCCATCAAATCCAGGTAACGCGCAGACGCCTGACGGTCCAACTCCAGGGTCTGCAAGGTTTCCACGAAGCCAGACAAAACGGTCAAGGGTGTACGAATTTCATGGGACACATTGGCCACAAAATCTCGACGCATCGCCTCGGCCTGCTCAAGAGCCGTGATGTCCCTGGACAGCAGCAATTGACGCCCTTCGCCGTAGCCGTGCAGATGCACAGACAGTTTGACGGGGCGAGTGATGGAGCTGCTGCGCCCGGGCATGACCAGGTCTTCCTTGTAGTTACCCGAGGCATAGTAGGCAGCGAAGCCTGGATCGCGCACCAGATTGCCAAAGTGCTGCATCAAGTCTCGCTTCGAATCAAACCCGTAGTGGGTGGCAGCCGTCTGGTTGAACCACTCCATACGCCCTTCGGCGTCAAGCAAGACCACACCATTGGGGGAGGCCTGTAGCGCCAACAAAAAATCCTGCAGGCGTTGATCGGCCAGCCTGATTTTTTGATCCCTGAGCCGAATGAGGGTGCGCACACGCTCAGATACCTCGCCCCACAGCCCCCCCTTGAAGACCGGGGTAGTGAGATCACCGGATCGCAGCCAGCTCAAGACCCGGCCTGCACGGGACGTGTCGATCAAGAGCCACGTGCCGGAGACCAGCAACACACCCAGTCCGGCGTCAAGCAGGGGTCGATTGAAAGGGGATAACAACCAAACACCGAACGCACCTAGGGCCTGCAATACAAACAGGCCGATCAAACGGACAAACATCAAGGAAGGGCCAGGTTAGAGGCGGGATGGGAGAGTATTTCACTCCCGCTAAAACGGTAGCCAGCACCCCGCACGGTTTCGATCATGCCACCGGCCGCACCTAGCGCCTCACGCAGACGCTTGACGTGCACGTCGACCGTACGCTCCTCGATGTAGACATGGTCGCCCCACACCTTGTCGAGCAGCTGCGCCCGGCTGTGCACGCGCTCGGCGTTGCGCATCAGATGCTGCAGCAACTTGAACTCGGTCGGGCCCAGCTTCAGAACACGCCCCTGATGAGTGACCCTGTGGGTTTCAGCATCCAGAACCAAGTCACCAACTTGCAAGGGGCCCACGGCAGGCTCGGGCGCTCGACGTCGCAACACGGCACGAATGCGGGCCAACAATTCGCGCGTCGAAAACGGCTTGGCGATGTAGTCATCGGCACCCGCATCGAGTCCGGCCACGCGGTCAGCCTCGTCGCCACGGGCCGTCAACATGATGATGGGCACGGCCTTGGTGCGGGGATGACTGCGCCAGCGTCTGGCCAGCACCAAACCGGACTCACCGGGCAACATCCAGTCCAATAACACCACGTCAGGCAGAGACGAGTCCATTTCAGCCTGAGCCGTAATGCTGTCCATAGCCCAGGTGGGTTGGAAGCCATGGTGACGCAGGTTGACAGATATCAACTCAGCAACAGCAGCCTCGTCTTCAACGATCAAGACGCCTGGCAGTCGCCTCATTTCACCACCGACTCGACGCGTTCAATGGAACTATGGCGCACGTCCTCGCCCTTCACCACGTAAATCGTGAATTCAGCAATGTTCTTGGCATGGTCGCCGATGCGTTCGATCGCCTTGGCCAGAAACAGCAAATCCAGACTGGCCGAGATGGTTCGGGGGTCTTCCATCATGTAGGTGATGAGCTTGCGCACGAAGCCGTCAAATTCCTTGTCGATCAGGTCGTCTTCCTTCAGGATGTCCAGGGAAGCCTTGGCATCCAGGCGCGCAAAAGCGTCGAGTGACTTGCGCAGCAAGCCAGATGCCAGTTCGGATGCCACGCGCAGCTCGGTACAGGGCAGCGCACGCGCCGAGCCACTTTCAATGATGGATCGCACCATGCGAGCGATCTTGTTGGCTTCGTCACCCACACGTTCCAGATTGGCTGTGGTCTTGGAAATTGCCATGAGCAAACGCAGATCACGCGCCGTGGGTTGGCGGCGACCAATGATGCTGGAGAGATCACGATCGATCTCGACCTCCATGGCATTGACCTTGGCCTCGATCTCGATGACCTGGGTGGCAGCTTCGATACTGAACTGTGACAACGCAAAAATGGCCCGCTGGATCTGGCTCTCGACCAGACCGCCCAGTTCCATGACGCGGGCGGAGACAGCGTTCAACTCACTGTCAAACTGACTGGAAAGGTGTTTATCTGGCATCTTGATCTCCTTAGCCGAAACGGCCGGTAATGTAGTCTTCGGTTTCTTTGCGATTTGGCTTGAAGAAGATCTGTTCGGTTTTGCCGAATTCCACCAAATCGCCCAGATACATATAGGCGGTGTAGTCGCTGCAACGAGCGGCCTGCTGCATATTGTGGGTGACGATGGCAATCGTGTACTCGCTCTTGAGCTCGTGCACCAGTTCCTCCACCTTGCCCGTGGAAATCGGGTCCAGGGCCGAGGTGGGTTCATCCAGCAGCAAAACCGAAGGCTTGACCGCCACACTGCGCGCAATGCACAGACGCTGCTGCTGACCACCCGAAAGTGACAAACCGCTCTGGTTGAGCTTGTCCTTGACCTCGGTCCACAGTGCTGCCTTGCTCAAGGCCCACTCCACACGGTCATCCATCTCGCTTCTGGACAGGTTTTCATAGAGCTTCACGCCAAAAGCGATGTTGTCATAGATCGACATGGGAAACGGCGTGGGCTTCTGAAACACCATACCGATGCGCGCACGCAGAAGATTGATGTCTTGCTTGGGGTCCAGAATATTCTGTCCGTAGAAGTTGATCGTTCCCTCGGCGCGCTGACCCGGATACAGGCTGTACATGCGGTTCAGGGTTCGCAGCAAGGTGGACTTGCCACAGCCTGACGGACCAATGAAGGCGGTCACTTTGCGCTCTTCAATATCCAGGTTGATGTTCTTCAGGCCATGGAACTTCCCGTAAAAAAAGTTCAGATCGCGCAGTTCAAGTGCGTTTTTGACTGGAGTGGCGTTAGTGGTCATGGTGGACGTATTCAATCGATGTAAATGGTTTGGGAGTGTTGAGGCGAAACAACTTCAACCCGAAGTCTTTTCACGCAAGAACACACGAGCCACAACGTTCAGCAACAAAACAGACAAGGTGATCAGGAGCGCACCGCCCCAGGCCAGACGTATCCAGTTTTCATAGGGACTCATCGCAAACTGGAAAATCACCACAGGCAAATTGGCCATGGGTTTGCTCATGTCCGTGCTGAAAAACTGGTTGTTCAGCGCCGTGAACAACAGCGGTGCCGTCTCGCCGCTGATACGGGCTACCGCCAACAGCAAGCCGGTCATCACGCCGCTTTTGGCCGCGCGCAAGGTCACCATGGTGGCGACCTTCCAGCGCGGAGCGCCCAAGGCGAATGCCGCCTCACGCAGACTGCCAGGCACCAGGCGCAGCATGTTCTCGGTCGTACGCACCACCACGGGAACAGCAATCAGGGACAGTGCAAGGCTGCCAGCCCAGCCCGAGAAAGTGCCTACTGTCGCCACAGCAATCGCATACACAAACAAGCCCAGCACGATAGAGGGTGCGGAGAGCATGATGTCGGTGACAAATCGGGTGAGCTCGGCCGTCTTGCTTTGGTCGCCGTATTCGGCCAGATAGACGCCTGCCAGGATACCGATGGGGGTCGAGACCAGCACCGAAAAACCCACCATGAGCAGGCTACCCACGATGGCATTGGCCAGGCCACCGCCCTCAGTGCCGGGGGCCGGCGTGGACTGGGTGAACATGTTCAAGTCCAGCGCGGCCAGACCGTTGCTGAACAGCACGATAAGTATCCAAAGCAGAACGACAAGACCCAGTGCCATGGAACCCATGGACAGGCTCAGACCCACCGTGTTGGCAAGTTGGCGGCTGCGATAACGAGATTGATTGAATTGCATGATGGTGGCCTGGAGGACTTGATTCAAAGACCCTTGGCTTTTTCAGCCCGCACAAGCATCCATTTGGCTAGGCCAAGCACGATGAAGGTGATGACAAAAAGCAGGAAGCCCAAGGCAAACAGGGCCGAAATATGGAAATCTGCCGCTTCGCCGAATTCATTGGCCAAGGTAGATGCAATCGAAGTGCCTGGTGAAAACAAGGAGGTGGGCATACGGTTCGCATTGCCGATCACAAAAGTGACGGCCATGGTCTCACCCAGCGCCCGCCCCAGCCCGAGCATGATCCCACCGATCACACCCTTCTGGGTATATGGCAAGACAACCTTGCGAACCACTTCCCAGGTCGTGCAGCCCAGGCCATAAGCCGACTCACGCAGGATGGGCGGCACGATCTCAAATACATCGCGCATCACAGCGGCCACAAAGGGCAACACCATGAAAGCTAGCACAATGCCGGCGGCCAATATGCCAAAACCGTTGGTGCTACCACCGAACAAAAAGCCGATCAACGGCATGGAACCGAGCAGTTGCTTGAGCGGGACCTGTATGAAATCTGCAAACAGCGGTGCAAATACAAACAGGCCAAACATGCCATAAATGATGGATGGCACGGCAGCCAAAAGCTCGATGGCGGTGCCCAGTGGGCGGCGCAGCCAGGTGGGGCAGGTTTCGGTCAGGAACAGTGCAATGCCAAAGGCCAAAGGCACAGAAATCAGCAAGGCGATGCTGGCGCTGGTGACCGTTCCCACAATCGCCATGGCCGCACCAAACTCTTCGTTGATGATGTCCCACTCCACCCGCCAGATGAAATTCAGTCC